>DATJTM010000020.1:0-8247 GCA_035503395.1 Luteitalea sp. | reverse complement strand
ACCTCGTCGCCGTCGAGGGCGACGACGCGGGTCGGCACGTGGCGTTGTCCGTCCTCCGGCGCGGGTGCCTGGCGAGCCGGAATCGTCGCGAAGCGCCAGCGCGCCGTGTCGCCGCCGGCAGGCGTCGCCCCGGCCGCGGCGACCATGGCCGTCAACTCCGTCGCGCCGTCGGCAGCGGTGTCGACGGCAACGGTCAGGGCGCCAGGTTCCGCCAGCACGCCGAGCACGGCCGGGTCGAGGTCGTGAAAGGCTCGCTTCAGCACCTGATAGTGGAACGGGTCGTAGCCGCTGTACCCGTTGACGACGGGATGGCCGTGCGCCCGGCCACGCCACATCGCCGCGACGTCGCGCGACGCTTCGCCGAGCGGCAATTCGACGACGCGCGCGGCGGCAGGGCCGGACGGCCACGACAACGCGCTGGGCACGTCCACCACGGGCATGACTCGCGGCCAGCCGTCCGCGGCCGCGGCCACGACGAGGACGCCGGCAGTCACGAGTCCGGCCCGTGGCGCGCGCCGGCGGAGGCGAGCCACGCCGAACGCCGTGACCACGGCGAGCGCCAGCACCGTCCACAGCCAGAAACGGGGCGGGACGCGCATCGCCAGCCCGCCCGGCAGCGCCATCAGCCATGCGTAAGGGGCGTGATACATGACGGCGACGCCGCCGACGCGGGCCCGCGGCCCGAGCGTCAGCAGCCACGTGGCCACGGCGATCAGCGCGTAGAGCGGCAGCGGTCCGCGGCGGGCGATGAGGCGCTGTCCGGGGCGGCTCAGCACGAGGGCCATCGCGGCGAGCAGCCACGCGACCGTCAGTGACTTGGCCGGTGTGGACAGCGAGAACTTCACGCCGGCCAGCATGTACTCGCCGGGGGCGCGGGCCGCGATGACGGAGAGCGTCAGCGGGATGAGGGCCAGTATGCCGATGGTGCGGCCCGGCCAGGCTGACGGCATGACGCGCGGTCGTTCGTGCGGCGACGCTGCGTCGCGTCGCCGTGCGCCCATGGCGATCGTGAGCAACACGCCGCAGATCAGGGCCAGACCCGGAAACAACGCGACTTCCCCGTACGCCGCGCGCGGCTCGTGGCCCCACACCCGCGACAGTCCGGGCCGCGTGCCCAGGTGCAGGACGTCGGCGCTGTACTCGTCGATCTCGGCCGGCTTGCGCGTCAGCCCCTGCTCGTCGTGTGCCCGCGTGTACATGTGCAACGTCGGCACGAGCACGACGGCAGTGCAGGCCGTGGCGACGACCAAGGGCACGGCCCGTCGCCAGAGACCGGCGCGCCCGAAGAGCCACGCCCCGGCCAGCGCGGCGACGATCGTAAAGAACAGCAGGTGGTACCCCGACGTGAGCGCCAGCAACAACCAGCTCAGGGCGAACAGCGATGCCCAGCGCCAGCCGCCCGTGTCCGCCTGGCGATGCAGCGCCAGGAGTGCCACGGGGCCCCACCAGTTGGCGAGGATCTGCAGGTGCGCGAGCTGCTCGAGTCGGTAGGGTGCCAGCGCGAAGAGGCAACCCGCGACGATGCCGGCGCTGCGACTGCCGGTGAGGTGCGTGGCCAGCGCGGTGGCGGCGAGTCCGCAGAACACGAGGCTCGCCATCAACAGCAGGTTGTAGACGACGAGCGGCGGCATCCCGGCCCAGAGCAGCGGCGCGCTCAGGGGCCACAGACCCAGCAGGTGCTCAGAGAGCGCCAGGCTGTGCGGCATCGGCGCGAAGGCCGGCGCGTTCCACCAGTCGGCCGTGAGCGGCACGTGCGCCGCCGTCCACGACAGGATCCACGTGTTGAGCAGCGGATCCCCGTTGTCGTGGCCGATGCCTGTCGCCAGCCGCAGCGGCAGGGGCCAGAAGTACGCCACCGCCAGCGCCGCGTAACCGAGGGTCGCCGCAGCCCAGAACACGAGGCGTCGCACGCCATCACCATACGCGGAGTTCGTGTCGGGGTTCATTCGTCGGCTGCGACGCCACCTCAGACGACGGCAAAGCGAGTCGGGTTTGGATGGAGAAAAGAAAGGGCGAGGCCGCGTGGCCCCGCCCTCTCTGATTCGTAACGCCCGACTCGTCGGGCGGTCCGGTCCAGTCGCTCGACTAGAAGCCGAGACGGACGCCGAGGTACATGCGGCGCGGCTGCACGTAGTTCAGCGGCTGGCCGAACGCGATGCCGCCACTGCCGGCCAGGAGATCCTGATTGCGGGTGCTCTCCTGGTTGTCGTTGACGTTGAAGATGTCGACGAAGAACTCCGGCTTGAAGCGCGAGTCGAGCTTGCGGTACGAGAGCCGCAGGTCGAGCTGGCCCCACGACGGGTTCTGCAGCGTGCCGACCGAGTTGGGTTCGAGCCAGTTCTCGAGCGCGCCCCCGTAAACGTACGGCGTCGCGACCTGTGCCGGCAGGTTGCGGCCCGACGACAGGAACGTGCGGCTCGCGTAGGCGCCCGAGTTCCAGCGGTAGCCGGCACCAATCTCGAGGTTGAACGGGAACGTGTAGGAACCCACCGCCTTGAAGAGGTGCGGAATGCTGCCCGGCTGCACGCCGTACTGGTACGGCGCACGCGGATCGAGGAACAGCACGTCGCCCTGGTAGTCGGCGTTGGAGTCCGAATTGGTGTTGCCCTTGGCGTTGCTGTACGTGTAGCTGGCGAGCGCCTGCCAGCGGTCGCTGAAGCGCTTGCGCACGTTCAGTTCGAGGCCGTGGTAGTTGCGCTTGCCGCCGGCCAGCGTGCCGATGACGAAGTTGGAACCCGGGTTCTGGTCGTACCCGAAGTAGTCGAGGCCGAGCCACAGCGAGTCCGGTGCGTTGATGTCGCCGTACGCCTGGCTGCCGTCGACCGCGTACGCGTAGAGCGACAGGTCGTAGTCCTCGAGGATGTTGCGGGTCGGACGGTAGACGTAGTTGGTGCCGACGCTGATGTTGTGGCCGAGGTCGATCTCGTACCCCGTCAGGAAGTCGTCGGTGTACGGCGTCTTGGTGGTCGGCGCGAAGAACGCATCCTGCTGCACCGGGCCGCCGCGGGTGCGGTACGTCAGCCACTGGTCGTTGATGAAGACCTGTTCCTCGAGGATCGCGCCGGTGAGCGTGCCCGCGAAGTTGGTCATGTTGTTGCGGATCGGATCGTAGTAGCGGCCGTAGTAGAACGACGCCTTGTGCCGGCCGTTGCCGAGCACGTCGTAGGTGGCGCTGAGGCGCGGCGCGAGGGCCCAGTCGAACGTGTAGATGTCCTCACCGGTCGTCGCGTAGTGCTTCCACTGCTCGGCGCGGACGCCGAGGTTCAGCGAGAGGCGGCCGAGCGAGATCTGATCCTGCGCGAAGAACGTCAGGCCCTTGGACTGCGTGAGCTGCGGACCGTCCTGCGTCTGCAGCGTGCGCGAGTAGTTGATCTTGCCGTCCGGGTTGCCGGCGGTGCTGCTGTACGACAGCGTCTGGCCGAGTTCGGCCGACGTAATCGTGCCGTCGCCGTTGGCGTCGTAGCGCGAGTAGAACGCGTTGCGGTTCGGCGCCGCGTTGATCGCCGCAATCAGGCCGTTGAAGTCGTTGGCCGTGCCCGTGTTGAACACGCGGGCCGAGTAGCCGCCGGCCGCCAGCTGCGCCGCGGTCGTGCCGGCGAGGTGGCTGGCGAGCGAGCCCGTGTAGGTGACGTTGTTGACGCGGGTCGAGTTGCGGAAGTTCTCGTTCAGCGACCACTCGAGGCCGCCCTTGACGATGTGACGGCCGAAGGCGTACTGCGCGCTGCCGCGGACGTTGCGCGTGTTGCGGTCGTTGAGCAGCGTCTGGCCGTAGCCACCGAGCTGCTGGTCGGCGAGCGTGCGGACGTCGGTGCCACGGAAGATCACCGTGTTGGCCACCGCGTTGATCGCCGAGAAGTTCGACAGCTCGCCCTTGTGGTCGTTGTAGGCGCCCTCGAGCAACAGGTTGCCCTGCACGCGCGAGTAGTTGACGGCCCAGTTGTTGCCGCCCTGGTCGCGCGAGTAGTCACGGGTGTTGAGGATGGTGCGGTCGTCCTGGCCGGTGATCTCGGTCGGGTCGTTGAGGAAGGTGAAGCTGACCGAATCGTTGGCAGTCGGCGTCCACGTGCCCTTGGCGTAGCCCTGCTTCTCGGTGCGCTCGGTCGTGCGGAGGAACGCGAGCGTGTCCTGCGTGGTCACGTCGTTCTCGCGATAGAGCTGACGGTACGACGCGAAGAACCAGGCGCGGTTCATGAAGATCGGACCGCCGACGGTCAGCGCCGTGTCGTAGGTCGAGAACTCCTCGTTGCCCGAGTTCTTGTTCTCGGCGACCAGCTTGGCGTTCTGGAAATAGTAGTTGGCGGTGCCGCTGAAGCGGTTGCTGCCCGACTTGGTGATGACGTTGGACAGCAGGCCGGCGGTGCCGGCGTACTCGGCGGGGATGCCGCCGGTGAGGACCTTCTGCTCCTGGATGATTTCGGTATTCAGGTTGGCGCCGAAGGTGCCCGTGACCGGGTCGGTCACGTTGATGCCGTTGAAGTAGTAGAAGTTGTCGGTCGACGTGCCGACGGTGCCGCCGATGTCGCTGTAGTTGATGCCGCCACGGGCTGCCGGGTTGCCGCCGCCCATGATGTCGTTGGTCGGGAAGACGCTCGGCACGAACTGCAGGTACGACTGGTACGAACGGCCGCTCGGCAGCGACTCGGTCAGCTGCAGCGTGATGTCGGCGCCCGTCGTCGCGCTCTTGACGTCGACGATCGGCGACTCGCTCACGACCTGCACGGTCTCGGAGACACCGCCGACGTTCAGCGCGATCCTCAGGCTGACGGTCTGGCCGGAGCGGACGAGCACGTTGTCGTTACGAGTGGTCTGGAAGCCGGCGAGTTCGGTCGTGACCGTGTAGGTCGCCGACGGCTCGAGACCGACGAGCAGCGCCTTGCCGTCGCTGTCGGTGACGGCGGTACGGTTCGTCGTGACGTCCTTGGCCGTCGCGGTGACCGTCGCGCCGGGGACCGCAAGGCCGCCCGAGTCGCTGACGACGACTTCGATCGTGCCAACACTGGCTACCTGGGCGGCCGCCGGGCTGGCCAGCGCGAGCAGGCACAGCAGGGCAACCGCAAATTTCCTGATCTGCATTCTTCGACTCTCCTGAAATCGCGGTGCCGGTTGACGACCGAGGAGACCGCGAGCGTGCCCGAGGGCACGCAGGCTCGTGATGAGCCGTTCTGCGGGGGGGCAAATTGGATGCCGATTGTGACGAATCGGCTTTCACCAGCCATCACAAGGCTTTTCGTGGGAGGAACCGCCGTACGCGATCCGCGAAAATGGATCTTCGCAGCCGACTGAAGCGATTCGATGGATCCGCGATGGCGCTGCAAGCGTCACTTGACCGTGCGGGTTGCCACCAGGGCCACCCGCGTCGAGCCACAATCGACCTGCTACGATCTCAGGACGTCCATGCGCGCCACGTACGATGTGATCATCATGGGTGGAGGGCTTGCCGGCCTCTGCCTCGCCCGCCAGCTGCGCCGCGAGCAGCCCGAACTCAGCATCCTCGTCGCCGAGAAGAAGCCCCATCCGGTCCCGGAGGCAGCTCACAAGGTGGGCGAGTCCAGCGTCGAGATTGCGGCCCACTACTTCTCGAAGGTGCTTGGGTTGCACGAGCACCTGACGACTCGCCAGCTCTACAAGCTGGGTCTCCGCTACTTCTTCACGGACGGTGACAACCGCGACGTCTCGACGCGCATGGAGTCGGGCGCGCGTGGATTTCCGAAGGTGCCGTCCTTCCAGCTGGACCGCGGTCGCCTCGAGAACTTCCTGCTCGAAGACAATCGCGCCGCCGGTGTCGACGTGCTCGACGGCGTGAAGGTGACGGGCGTCGAGTTCGGCGATCCACAGCATCGCGTCGCCATCGAGATCGACGGGCAGACGCATACGTTCGAAGGCCGCTGGGTCGTCGACGGGACCGGCCGGCACGGCCTGCTCCGTCGCAAGCTCGGATTGTCCAGGCCCTCGACCCACAAGGCCAATGCCGTGTGGTTCCGGATGGCGAACCGGATCAAGATCGACGAGTGGGCCAGCGGCGACGCGTGGACCTCGCAGGTCCCCTCCGGCGAACGCTGGATGAGCACGGTGCATCTGATGGGCCGCGGCTATTGGACCTGGCTGATCCCGCTCGCCTCCGAAAGCCACAGCGTCGGCATCGTCGTCGACGACGAGATCCACCCGTACCCGACGCTCAACCGCTTCGACCGCGCGATGCAGTGGCTCCACAAGTTCGAGCCGCAATGCGCGGCGTATCTCGAAGATCACCGCAGCGAACTCGACGACTTTCTCGGGTTGCACCACTTCGCGCACAGCTGCACGCAGATGTACTCGGCCGACCGCTGGGCCTTGATTGGCGAGGCGGGCGTCTTCACGGATCCGTTCTATTCGCCGGGGTCCGACTTCATCAGCATCGGCAACGAGGTCGTGTGCGAACTGATTGCGCGCGACCGGCGCGGTGAAAGCAACGAACTGCACGCCGCGTCGTTCAACCGCATGTACCTGCGCCTGTACGCGGCGTTCCTGAAGCTCTACGACGGGCAGTACCCGATCATGGGCAACGCCCAGGTCATGAGCGTCAAGATCGCGTGGGACAACGCCTGTTACTGGGCGATCAGCGCGCAGCTGTTCTTCCACCGCAAGTACCGCGACCTGGCGTACATGCAGCAGCTCGACCTGCTGCTCACGCGGTTCTTCTACCTCCACACACGCATGCAGGCGAAGCTGCGGGAGTGGGACGCCGAGGATGTGAGCAAGGCGTACGGGCACGACTACCTGAGTCTCCTGGACGTGCCGTACCTGCGCACGCTGCAGGAGAGCCTGGCCGACGAGTTGACCGACGAGCAGCTCACCGCACGCCTGCACGCCAACTTCGCCGAGCTGGAGCGCTTTGCCGACGTGATCCTGCGGATGGCGGCGGGCGAGCGTCTCGAGACCGACGCCGCCGGCTTCGAGAACATCGGGGCGATTCAGCTGCCACGCGCCAGAGCCAGCGTCGGGGTGTAGCGCCGCCGCAGCGCGCATCGCTGCAGCACGACGGTTCGAGGGGTACGCTCGCCGAGCGGTCCGGCGTTCTGACGACGCACCGGACGCGCCGTTGGCGCGTCCCTGTTGCATCTGGCTGTCGACATTCCGCATTCCCGCATTCCGAGGCCACTTCCCGCCCTGCGGCCTCGGCTCGGCCTCGCGTCGGCGTCATTCGCCGATTTGCTCGATCGTTCGTCTGGCCGCTACGTACCTCATCATCGGTGGGACGCCCACGAGCGTCCGCCGCGCCTGCTCCCGGTGCCGACTGGCCCGGTTGAGTACAATGGGCGCCGTCAGGGAGGCCAGCACAGACGATGGGGATCTTCGACTTCATCAAGGGACAGCTGCTCGAGGTCATCGAGTGGACCGACGACTCGCGCGACACCATCTCGTTCCGGTATCCGGACGACGACAAGGCGATCAAGAACGGCGCCCAGCTGATCGTCCGTGAATCGCAGGTCGCCCAGTTCGTCTATCTGGGCGAATTCGGCGACACGTTCGGCCCCGGCAAGCACACGCTGGTCACCGAGAACATCCCGGTCCTGACCAAGCTGAAGTCGTGGAAGTACGGCTTCAACTCGCCGTTCAAGGTCGACATCTACTACGTCACGACGCGCCTGTTCACCGGCAACAAGTGGGGCACCAGCAACCCCATCATGCTGCGGGACAAGGACTTCGGCATCGTCCGCGCGCGTGCCTTCGGGACCTACGACTTCAAGGTCACCGATCCGAAGCTGTTTCTCAAGGAAGTGGCCGGTTCCGACCACAACTTCCGTCTCGACGAGTTCGCCGAGACGATGCGTTCGCGCATCGTCAGCATCTTCAGCGACGCGCTCGCGTCGTCGGGCGTGCCGGTGCTCGATGTGGCCACGCGTTACAGCGAGCTCGGCGATGCGCTGCTGCCGCTGATCAATCCGCTGACCGTCGCCAAGTACGGCATCGAGATCGGCTCGTTCATCGTCGAGAACGTGTCGGTGCCGCCGGAGGTCGAGGAAGCGATCGACAAGCGGTCGAGCATGGCCGCGATCGGCAACCTGAACGACTTCGTGAAGTACCAGATGGCGAAGGGGTTCGAGCAGGGCGGCACGGCCGGCACGGCTGGCATGGCGTCCGAGCTCGCGGTGGGCTTCGGCATCGCGCAGCAGATGCTGCAGCAGAGCGGCATGACCGGCGGTGCGCCGCCGACCCCGCCCGTCGCCCCTGGTGCCGGTGCCGTGGGCGCGGCGGCTGCCGCGGCGC
>DATJTM010000019.1:0-2880 GCA_035503395.1 Luteitalea sp. | reverse complement strand
GTCGTCCAGATCTGGCACGTCCTGCTGCTCTCGTGTACCACCGGGCTCGCCCAGGCATTCGGCGGGCCCGCCTACCAGTCGCTGATTCCCTCCCTGGTCCCGAAGAAGGACCTGCCCAACGCCGTCGCCCTCAACTCCATCCAGTTCAACCTGTCGCGCGTCGTCGGCCCCGTGCTGGCCGGCCTGGCCCTGGCGTCGGTGGGCATCGCCGCGTGCTTCGGGCTGAACGCGCTGTCGTTCGTCGCGGTGATCGCGGCGCTGCTGATGCTGCGCGTGCCGCACACGCCGCCGGCCTCGCGGGCGCCGATGATGCAGGAGATGCGCGGCGGGCTGCGGTACGTCCGAGATGAGCCGGTGCTGATCTCGTTGATCATCGTGGCCACCGCCAACACGTTCCTCGGCCTGCCGATGCAGACGTTCCTGCCGGTGCTCGCGCAGCAGGTGTTCGGGCAAGGCGTCGACGCCTACAGCCGGATGATGTCGTTCTCGGGGGCCGGCGCGGTGACCGGGGCCCTCGCGGTGGCCTGGCTCGGCCGCTTCGACGGCATGGGCAAGCTGCTGCTGCGCTTGCAGGCCGTGTTTGCCCTGCTGATCGTCGCCGTCGCGTGGTCGCGATCGATGCCGCTCACCTACCTGCTGTTGTTCATCGGCGGGCTGTGTTCGATGATCACGATGTCGCTGGTGACGTCGCTGGTGCAGCTGGTGGCTCCTGATCACCTGCGCGGACGCGTGATGAGCATCTACATGGTGGCGTTCCGTGGCGGCATGCCGCTCGGCAGCCTGGTGAGCGGCGCGCTGATCTCGCACGTCGGCCTCACGATGGTGCTGTCGGTCAACGGTGTGCTGCTCTGCCTGGCTGCGGTCTTCTTCCTGACGAGGGACGATGGCGTCGTCCGTATCTGATCGGGCCCGCCTGGTGCGGCTCGGGGCGACGGCGATGGGCTTCGGCGTCGCAATCGGCGCCTTCGCCGCGCATGGTCTCCGCGATCGCCTCACTCCGGACATGCTCGCGGTGTTCGAGACGGGCGTGCGCTATCACCTGATCCACGCGCTCGGGCTGTTCGTCGCCGCGTGGCTGGCCGGCGAAGACGAGTCGCGATCGGCGCGAATCGCGGGCGTGCTACTCGTCGTCGGGATTCTGCTGTTCTCGGGCAGCCTGTATCTGTTGGCGCTGACGGGCATCCGCGCGCTCGGTGCGATCACCCCGCTCGGCGGCGTCGCTTGGCTGGCCGCGTGGTTCGTCATCGCCACGCGCGTCCGCGTCAGGTAGGCGATCGACATTCCGCGTGTCCGCGTGACCGACCGGAACCGTCCGACAAGTCGGACGGCTACGCGTTGGGGAAACGGACGGCTACGCGATGGCAAGTCGGACGGCTACGCGTTCGGAAGACGAACGGCTGCGGGACGGAAGTCGGACGGCTACGAATCGAGAAGACCGCGCGCGCCGACCAGGCGCGCGGCCACCACGAAGGCCCAAGGCCCAAGGCCGGCTGGGTGAAGCCGCGAGGCGTCAGCGCGGCTTCCGGCAGACCCACCACACGCCAGCGCGTCTCGCGTCGTCGCCTTTATCACAGGGGTCGCTGCCGACGACGGTCGCCTTCGGGCCGAGGCGCAGTGCCTGACGTGCGTATTCGTTGATGCGGATGGCCGACGTCGGCGACAGCTGCACTTGTTCGCGCGACAGGAAATCGACGTGGTACGAGACCCAGTACGACGCCCACCCGTAACGATCGCCGTGCGCCACGAGGTCGTCGGCCAGGGCGCGGTAGTGACTGGGCGGCGGCGCGACGCGGTACTCCTGCCACAGACGTGCGTGTTGCCAGCCCATCGCCGCGGCCCAGCACAGGGTCGCCGCCGCCATCACCGTCGCGGGCAGCCGTCGGCGGGACTGAGGTTCCTCACGTACGCTCGACTGCAGCACGAACGCGAGTGCCGTCAGGCCGACCGGCGCGAGCGCCAGCAACAGGTGATAGCGGATGGTGATCAGGCTGCGGATGCTGCAGCCGCTCGCCACGCCCGCGAGCCCGAGCGCACCCGTGACAATCAGAAGCACGGGCAACAGGACGCGTGAGTCGTCGGGCACTCGCAACGGTGGGAGCCAGCCGACGCCGCGCCGCCCGACGATGAACAGTGCGGTGATGACGCCGATCAGCGCCGGCACACCGGCCCACACGGCCCCGGTCGGTGCCCCCGAGAGAATCAGGATGCCGGGCGGCTGCACCTGCGCGCCGAAGAACGTCGGCACGTTTTGTCCCAGCAGCCACCCGATGTTGCCGATCACATGGCCGGGTGCGAGACACACGCTGCTCGCGACGAGATCGACGTTGGTCACGCCGTCCTCGAGTCGCGGTGGCGCGGCATCGGGCCCGAACATCGACGCCGTGTGCCGCAACAGCGTGACGCCTTCGCGGGCGCCGAGGAACACCAGGGCCACGACCATCCAATGCGCCGCGCGTCGCTTCGAGAACAATTCGCCGGTCCAGCCCTCGAGCAGCACCAGCGCGATGACCGCGAACACCGTGAACTCGCGCTGCAGGAAGCCGAACGCAAACAGCAGGCCGAACGCGACAGCGCGGCGTCGCAGCATCCACAACAGCAGCGTGTACAGCAGCGGCTCGATCGTCCCGCCCTGCGCCTGCACCATCCGGCTCGCCGTCACTGGCGGCAGCCATGCAAACCACGCCGTCGCCACGACGGCCTGCCACGCGCGCAGCCCGGCGTCGCGCACCAGCAGGCGAATCAGGAGGCCGCCGGTGACGACATTCAGCACCAGCAGCGGCAGCTTGAGCGCGAACACCGTCGGCCCCAACCACAGGAATACGGGCGCGGCCAGCCAGGCCTGCACGCCCATCATGTACAGCTGGCCGTAGAAGAACAGCG
>DATJTM010000018.1:0-16318 GCA_035503395.1 Luteitalea sp. | reverse complement strand
TCACTCTTGGAGCAAGCGACGAGCGTCGCGAGCCCGGCCGCGACTGCGACATGCGTCAGCCGCCGCCAGGTGCCCGCGCGGCTACCGACGAACCCGCTGCTATCATCACGCCGTCCGCGAAACCCGTTCATCCCCATGCCTGATTCCGTGCCGTCCCTGCCGTCCGCCCCGCGTCGCGTGACGCGGTTCGTCTCGCGCGCGCTGCTGCTGGCGCCCGTGTCCCTGCTGGTCCTGTCCCCGACGCATGCATCGCTGCACGCGACGACGGCGGATGGTGCGCCCCAGGCCATGGCCGCGTCGGCTG
Source organism: Luteitalea sp. (assembly GCA_035503395.1). GTDB lineage: Bacteria > Acidobacteriota > Vicinamibacteria > Vicinamibacterales > Vicinamibacteraceae > Luteitalea. Next base: position 16,014 of record DATJTM010000018.1, on the reverse strand, counting down.
CAGCGGCGGTCACGTCGCCCAAGGAGCAATTCGGGTTCTCGATCGGCGACGACTATCAGCTGGCGACCTATGAGCAGCTGACCGCCTATTGGAAGAAGCTCGACGCGCAGTCGGACCGCATGACGCTGGTCGACATCGGCAAAACGGCCGAGGGTCGATCCCAGTGGATGGCCATCATCACCTCGCCGGAGAACCATCGCAAGCTGGAGCGCATCAAGGCCATCGCTCGTCGCCTGGCGCTGGCAGAGGACGTCACGACCGAGGCCGAGGCGCGCACCCTCGCCGCCGAAGGCAAGGCCGTCGTGTGGATTGACGGCGGATTGCACGCCACCGAGACGCTGGGCGCGCAGCAGTTGATCGAGACGGTGTACCAGCTGGTGAGCGGCACCGACGCCGAGACCAGGCGCGTGCTCGACGACACGGTCGTGCTGGCCGTGCACGCCAATCCCGACGGGCACGAGCTGGTCGCCAACTGGTACCTGCGCGAGTCCGACCCGAAGAAGCGGTCGCTGAACTTCCTGCCGCGGCTGTACCAGAAGTACGCGGGTCACGACAACAATCGCGACTCGTACATGGCGGCGCTCAACGAGTCGGCCAACATGAACCGCGTGCTGTACCGCGAGTGGTACCCGCAGATCATGTACAACCATCACCAGACCGGGCCGCTCGGCACGGTGATGTTCGCGCCGCCGTTCCGCGATCCGTTCAACTACGTGTACGACCCGCTGATCCCGACCAGCCTCGACCTGGTCGGCGCCGCGATGCACACGCGTTTCGCCGCCGAAGGCAAGCCGGGCGTGACGATGCGACGCGGTTCCAACTACTCGACGTGGTGGAACGGCGGGCTGCGGACGACGGTGTACTTCCACAACATGATCGGCCTGCTCACCGAAACGATCGGCAGCCCGACGCCGATGTCGATTCCGTTCCGGCCGGAGCGCCAACTGCCGAGTGCCGACCTGCCGTTCCCGATCGAGCCGCAGACGTGGCACATGCGCCAGAGCATCGAGTACTCGCTGACGGCCAACCGCGCGGTGCTCGACCTGGCGTCGCGCTACCGCGAGCAGTTCCTCTTCAACATCTGGCGGATGGCGCGCAACTCGATCGAGCGCGGCAACCGCGACACCTGGACGACCTATCCGCGTCGGCTGCAGAAGCTGCCGCCGAGCACGCCCGTCAATGCGTCCGGTGGCGAAGGCGCCAACGCGGGGCCGTCGCGTGAGCTCTTCACTCAGGTGCTGCGTGACCCCGCGTTGCGCGATCCGCGCGGCTACATCCTGCCGGCCGACCAGGCGGATTTCCCGACGGCGATCGCGTTCGTCAACGCGCTGATCAGGGCTGGCGTCACGATCCACAAGGCCAGCGCGCCGTTCAGCGTGCAGGGCAAGAGCTATCCGGCCGGATCGCTCGTCGTGAAGACCGCGCAGGCGTTCCGTCCGCACGTGCTCGACATGTTCGAACCGCAGGATCACCCCGACGACTTCCAGTATCCGGGCGGTCCGCCGATCCCGCCGTACGACAGCGCCGGCTGGACGCTGGCCTTCCAGATGGGCGTGCAGGTCGATCGCATCCTCGAGGGCTTCGACGGGCCGTTCGAGAAGGTGGCCGACCAGCTGACGATCGTGCCGGGCACCGTGACCGGACCGACCACGGCCACGGCGTACGTCTTCCCGCACACGACCAACCAGGCATTCCGCGCGATCAACCGGCTGCTCAAGGCAGGCGAACAGGTGACGTGGCTGCCGGACGGTCGCTTCCGCGTGGCCGCGGGACGGGCGACGCGGGGCCGTCTGACCGAGATTGCGACGGCCACCGGCGTGAGCTTCGAAGGCGTTGCCGGTGCGGCGCCGCAGGGCGGCCAGGCGGTGCGCCCGGTCCGACTCGCCCTGTGGGATCGCTACGGTGGATCGATGCCGTCGGGCTGGTTGCGGCTTGTCCTCGAAGAGTTCGAGTTCCCTTACGAAGTCGTCTACCCGTCGCAGGTCGACGCGGGCGTGCTGGCGAGCCGGTTCGATGCGGTGATCCTGCCCGATGGCGCGATCCCCGAGCGCGAGGGAGGCTTCGGGTCGCGCATGCCGAACCCGGCCAGCGTGCCGGCCGAGTACCGTGAGCGTCTCGGCAACTACAGCAACCAGACGACGCTGCCGGCGTTGCGCGGCTTCCTCGAACAGGGCGGCACCGTGTTGACCATCGGCAGCGCGACGTCGCTGGCCGCCCATCTCGGACTGCCAGTCGGCAACAAGCTGGTCGATGCCGGCCGCGCGCCGCTCAAGGCCGAGCAGTACTACGTGCCGGGCTCGGTTCTGCGCGTGAAGGTCGACACCACGCAGCCGCTGGCGCACGGCCTGCGGGCCGACACCGACGTGTACTTCGACAACAGCCCGGTGTTCACGCTGCCGGCCGACGCGGCGGCCCGCGGCATCACGCCGATCGCCTGGTTCGACACGCCGACGCCGCTGCGCAGCGGGTGGGCCTGGGGGCAGAAGTATCTCGACAAGGGTGTGGCGATTGCGGAGGCCAGGGTTGGCAAGGGCACGCTGGTGCTCTTCGGCCCGGAGATCACGTTCCGCGCGCAGCCGCACGGGACGTTCAAGTTCCTGTTCAACGGCATCTACCGCACGCAGGTCGCGGCGTCCCGCGAGGGTTCGCCGGAGCCGGCTTCGCGCTAAGTTCAAGAGTCAAAAGTCAAAAGTCAGAAGCGGGCACCCTGCGCAATCGCCGCCGGCCTCATCGGGCCGGCGCCGCTTCAGGGGCACGTCCGGGACGTGCCCCTTGTATATCGTGTTCCTACCACCGGACGGCGGTAGCCCGTGTGCCCCTGGAGCCTCGAGCTCGTCGTTGGTAGCGAGGGCGCCCCGTCCGTTGGCGTGCACCAGAGCCCGTACCGTTGACCGAGCGTGAGCTCGCATGCTGCAAGGCTGGGCGCGTGTGCATCGCCGTGGAGGAGGATGCGATGGCGACGACAGTCGAGGTCTGTGTCGGGATCGATGTGAGCAAGCGGTGGTGGGACATCGCCGTGAGCCCGGCGGTGGTGCCGCCGTGGCGAGTGCCGGCCACCGAGGCCGGCCTGACGGCGCTGATCACGACGCTGCGGACGTGGCAGGTGACCGTCGTGGTGGTCGAAGCGTCGGGCGGCTACGAAGAGGCCCTGGTCACCGGGGTGGTACTGGCCGACCTTCCCATCTGCGTCCTCAATCCGCGGCAAGTGCGCGATTTCGCTCGCGCGTGTAATCGGTTGGCCAAGACCGATCGGCTGGACGCGACGGTGCTGGCGGACTTCGCGGCGCGGATGCGGCCGACGCCGCGCCCACTGCCCGAGCCGGCGCTCCAGGAGTTGCGCGCCCTCGACGTGCGGCGCCAGCAATTGCTGGAGATGCTCGGCGCCGAGCGCAATCGCGTGGCACTGGCCAAGCCCGCGGTGCGCCCCAGTCTTGAGGCCATGATGGCGGCGCTCGAGCAGGCGATCGCGGCTTTGGACCGGCAGATTGGGGATCGGCTCAAACACTCGCCCGTGTGGCAGACCCGCCTCAAAGATCTGCAAGCGGCGCCCGGCATCGGGCCGATCACGGCCCGGCGCCTGTTGACGGCGCTGCCCGAACTCGGGACGGTCACGACGAGAGCGATCGCGGCATTGGTCGGCGTCGCGCCGTTCAATCGCGACACCGGCGTGTTTCGCGGGCAACGGCACATTGCCGGCGGGCGGACGCACGTGCGTCAGGTCCTGTTTATGGCGGCACGCGCCGCCACACGCACGAAAGCCGACACCCCGCTCCGCGCGTTTTACCGGCAGCTGCGCGCGCGCGGCAAACCCTACAAAGTCGCCATCATCGCGGTCGCGCGCAAGCTGGTGGTGATGCTCAACGCGATGGTCCGTCACCACGCCACGTGGGCTCCGCCCGCGGCGAGCACGGCCCCCTCACCCGCCTGAGGGGGCCGCGCGCAGACCGCCAACGCACTTGACGGGGATACCGTTGCTACCAGCGGGATCATCCACATCGACTGCCGCCGCACCGTGCCTCGACGATGTTCTGGATCTGCCCGGTGGCGGGATCATCCAGAACGACTGCTCCCGCGACGTACTTCGGACGACTTTCTGTATCTGGCTGGGAGGGGCGCCTCCCCGAGGCGCCCGTCAGTAAGAGTTACGGAATTCTGAGCTTCTCGAGGCTTCGATCCAGCGCGGCGCGGTCGTGCCAGGTGCCGTGGTGGATCACGCCGGCGCGATCCTGCGTGCGCGTGACGTCCTGCAGGGGATTGGCGTTGAGCACGAGCAGGTTCGCCTTCATTCCCTTCGCGACCGTGCCCTCTTCCTTGTCGGTGCCGAAGTACACGGCCACGTTCCGCGTGCCCGACACGAGCGCCTCGTACGGCGTGAGCCCCGCCTTGACCACGGCCGCCAGTTCCTGGTGCGTGGCGATGCCAGGCACATTGAGGATTTGCGGCGAGTCGGCGCCCAGGAGGATGCCGACGCCACCGTCCTGCATCTGCCGGAGCAGCTTCGCGCGGAACGCCATCAGTCGTGTGCGCTGCGCGGCGGTCGGGTTCTGTGGTCCGTTGCGGAATCCACGCAGGCCGTTCTCCCACTGCGTGCGCACCGACACCGGCATGTACGCCACTTCGGGCCGCTTCATCATCGCCTCGACCGCCTCGGTGCCCGCGAAGTTGAGCATCAGCGTCTCGGTCGGCACGAGCCACACGCCTGCGGCCTTCGTCTTCTGCACCAGCGCCGGAATCTTGCTGTCGTCGAGGTCGGCGGCGATCAGCGTGCCGAAGAAGCCGCTGCCGCTGGCGCCGATGGTGACACCGTCGCGCACCGCGGCTTCCGCGTAGCCATCGAGATGGTCGATGGAGCGATAGCCGGCCTCGATCGCCCGATGCACGCCGACGGCCGCCGGGACGTGACCGGCGAACGTGATGCCGACCTCGCGCGCGGTCTTCGCCAGCGCGTCGAAGGCGTCGAGCGGCACGCCGGGGTGAATCTTGATCAAGTCGTAACCGGCCGCTTTCTGGTCGCGCGCCATCTGCGCACCGGCGGCAGCCGTCGTCACCGACTGCCCGTTGGCAGACGGGCCGGCGGTGTAGATGCGAGGTCCCGCCAGTTCGCCCTTCGCGACGCGATCCCGCAGCGTCAGCTGTGCGGGATGTCCCTGCATGCTGCGCAGCGTGAGGACGCCGTAGGCGACGTTGAGCGCGAGGATGCGCTCGTTGAGCGCGGCATCAGGACCCGCCAGGTGACCGTGCATCTCGCCGAGCGCCGGCAGCACGTACTTGCCGGTGGCATTGACGATCTGCGCGCCGGTCGGTGGCGTGATGCTGCCGACCGGGCCGAGTTCGACGATCCGGCCGTCGCGAATCACGATCGTCTGTCGTTCGAGGACCCGCTCACGATCCATCGGCACCACGTTGGCGCCGACCAGCGCCAGCACGGTGGGTTGCTGTCCCTGGAGAACGAAGCCCGAGGCCACAATCGCCGCGACTGTCGCGGCGATCCCGAAGTGCAGGGGAGTACGCATGCCGCACAGGATAGTCCGGGTACCGGGTACCGGGTACTGGGTACCGGGTACGGGGTACCGGGTACGGGGTACGGGGTACGGGAACCGGGGACCGGGATCCGGGGACCGGAAACGGGACGGGAGGGACGAATGACGAAGAAGAGGTAGGGACCGCTCTCCGAGCGGTCCATGACTGCCATCGCGATGTCCGAGACTTCGTGCTCTGCCGCCGTGACGGGCGGCCGGGACGGCCGTCTCTGCCTCACTGCGTGCACGGCGCACGAGCACGATCGAGTGGGCACTGCCACTGCCACTGCGACTGCGCACTGCACTGCCGACTAGCCGACTGCCGACTGCCGACTGCCGTGCTCCTCGAGGCCGACTGCCGACCGCCGACCGCCGTGCTTCTTGAAGGCCGACGGCCGAACGACGAAGGCCGGCGTCGATCCGCTTCTGACTTTCGCCTTCTGACTTCTGCCCTACATCCGACGGAGAGGTGTGGGCGGCAGTGTGTCGGCGGGAGGAGACGCGGGCTCGCGCCAGCGCTGCTTGTCCTGGTACATCCGCGAGTCCGCCGCCGCGAGCAGCGCTTCGGACGAATCGCCGTCGCGCGGGAAGACGGCGGCGCCGATGCTGACGGCAAGCGTCAAGGTCCGCCCGTCGGCCAGCCGCACCTGGTGCCGGCGGATCTGTGACTGCAGATCACGCAGCCGCTCCTCGGCTTCTTCGCGACCGCACTCCGGCATCATGATCACGAACTCGTCGCCGCCATATCGCGCGCACACGTCGTAGGGACGCACCGCCCGTCGCAGGATGCCGGCCAGTTCACGCAGCGCGAGGTCGCCGACCGGGTGGCCTTCCTTGTCGTTGACCAGCTTGAAGTCGTCGACGTCGACGAGCAGCAGCGCGAGGCGTGAGGCCTGCCGTCCGGCGCGGGCCAGTTCCTGCGTGAGGTGCATCCACAGGAAGCGCGTGTTGGGCAATCCGGTGAGTGAGTCGGTCAGCGCGTCCTCCTGGGCCTGCGACAGCTGCAACGCATGGCTGACCACCGGGCCGGCCTGGCGCGCGACCATCTCGAGCAGCCGGCACTCGTCCTGCGTGTAGCACTCCGGCGTGACGTGGTAGACCGCGAGGGCGCCCACCAGTTCGTTCTGCTCGCCGTAGAGCGGGCAGACGATCGACGAGCGCAGCCGCGTGTGGGCGCTGCCACGCGCATCCATGAAGGTCGCCGGATCGCCATTGGCGATCGCGCGCTGTTCGCGCAGCGACTGGCCGAACATGCCGGAGTCGGCCGACACGTGCGTCGAGGCGAGCGACTCGGCCTCGACGCCTTCGGTGAAGGCCGCGCGGAAGGCTTGGCGCGACGTGTCGTACAGATAGAGCACGGTGCTCGAGTACGGGATCACTCGCCGCAGCTTCTGCGCGAGCAGCTGCGCCGTGCCTTCGACGCCGAGACCGGCCGTGATCGCCTGCGAGATCTCGAACAGGGCCACGTCCTCCCGACGGGCCGAGACGATCGACACCAGGGAGCTGTCGACGGTCCCCTCGAGACGTTCGCGCGGTTCCAGGCGGGGGAGCAGCGCGATGAAGTGCTCGACCAGGTGCGGGTCGAGCGACTTGCCCTCTTCCTCGCGGAGCACGGCCAGGGCCGCCTCGCGGGTGAGACGGTCGCGGTAGGGGCGGTCGCTCACGAGGGCGTCGTAGCAGTCGACCACCGCGAGCACGCGCGCCCCGACCGGGATGGCCTCCTTGGCGAGGCCCTCGGGGTAGCCCTTGCCGTCCCACCGCTCGTGGTGCGATCGCACGAAGGCGGCCACGGCGGGCGGCAGCGGCACGTCGCCGATCAGATCGGCACTCACCTGCGGGTGGATGCGGATCTTGTGGAACTCCTCGACCGACAGCGGACCCGGCTTCGAGAGGATGTGATCGGGCACGGCCAACTGGCCGATGTCGAGCAGGAGCGCGGCGGTGCGCACGGCGTCGATGTCGCTGGCCGGCAGCCCGACCGCACCGGACAACGCCGCCGCGTAGTGACGCCGGCGCTGGAGGCGCTTGCCGGAGGGATCGTGCTTGGCGTCGATGGCGCTGGCCAGGGCCTCGACCAGGGACGCGTGGACGTAGTCGGCGTCAGGCGTCAGGGTGGCGTCCAACGCCGCCCGCGACCGGCCAGCGCCAACCAGGGCCGCACCCACACCAGCCCCCACGAGCAACGCACCCGGTACCACCTGGCCGGCCAGGAACAGCAGCCCTCCCGCGAAGACGCACCCCGCCACGACGGGCACGAGACGGGCGGGGGCGAACGACGCAGCCACGGTATGGTCCGGCTAGTATCGCCTGTCGGTCTCCAAAGATCGACCACACCATCTGCTGCCGACTGGCCCGTCACCGTCCCTGTCCGGTTCCCGTTTCCCGGTTCCGGGTTGCGGTACCCCTGAACCCGGTACCCCGAACCCCGTACCCAAACCCTGCACCCCATCCCCGTTCCCCGGTTCCGGGTTGCTGTAACCCCGAACCCGGCACCCGAACCCGTCCCGGCCGCTCCGGGTCCGGTACCCGATACCCGATACCCGGTACCCGGTACCCGGTGCCCAATACCCGGCTCCCGTCCAGCCTGACATGCCGCAGCCCGGCGTTGACGGTCGTGCTGCGGCGGTGTCACTGTGAGGGGATGGTCCCGTCGTTGGGCATCCGGCTGCGAGCGCTCTGGCTCGTGCTGCTCCTGGCCCTCGCGCCGGGACCGGGTGCCCTGTTCCTCGCCGGACACGCGTCCGACGGGGCCGCGCACGCGACCGCCGCTCCGGTCCACGACCCGTCCGACCACGGCATCTCCGCCGGCGCGCTGGGCGAGGTCACGAGCGACCGGCACTGTCTCTACTGCCAGACCGCCTCGTCGGTCCGCTTCGGCGGACTCCAGGCCGATGCACGTCTCTCGACGCCCCTCGCGGTCGTCGTCGACTGGCCGAACGCGCCGGCGGCCGCGCTGCACTCACGGCTGCGGCAAGCCCTCCCTGCACGCGCACCACCCCCAACGCTCTGAGTCGGCCCGCGGCCGACCGGATTCGCGTTCTCACACTGCAGGTTTCATCACGACGTCCGACGGGCGGCAGCCCCGTCGGTCGATCGGCCTGTCCGTCCGATCGGGTCGGGATGCTTCGGCATCTTCGCTGCCTGGGGTGGTTTCACATGTTCGTGTCTGCTTTCCTGTCCGGGTTGCCGTTGCGGCGCCCGGGTCGCCTCGCCGCATTCGCTGGCGTCGCCCTCATCGGTGCCGCCGTCGTCCCGGCCTCACTGCGTGCCCAGCCGGCGCCCACGGGCATCAGCCAGGCGCCCGCCGCGACCGCCGGCCTGCGTGGCCGCGTGCTCGCCGGTGAATCGCGCCAGCCGGTCGTCGGCGCCACCGTGTTCCTCGAGGAGCGCAACATCACGGTTGCCACCGACGGCACCGGCGCCTTCGTCATTCCGTCGCCGGGCAGCGGCGAAGTCCATCTCCGGGTCAGCGCCGAAGGATTCCTCCCGCTGCGCCAGGAGATCCAGCTGACCGCGACGCCGGCGCCGCTCGAGGTCACGCTCCAGGACGACCTGCACTACGCCGAGGCGGTCACCGTCGGCCCCGGCCCGCGTGATCCCTTCGAGGCGTATCAGCCGACGTCGGTGTTGTCGGGCCAGGAGCTCGACATCAAGACGGAGGGCTCGCTCGGTGGCCTGCTGCGTACCCAGCCGGGCGTGTCCGAGCGGTCACTCGGGCCCGGCCCGTCGCGACCCGTCATCCGTGGCCAGGATGGCGACCGCGTGCTGGTCCTCCAGAACAGCCAGCGCACTGGCGACCTTTCGAGCCAGTCCGGTGATCACGGCGTGACGATCAACCCCGCCGCGGCGACGCAGGTGGAGGTCGTCCGCGGTCCGGCGACGCTCCTGTACGGGCCGAACGCGATCGGCGGTCTCGTCAACGTCATCTCGAACCAGATCCCGATGAAGCCCGTGACCCAGACCACCGGGCGGACGCAGGTGGACCTGGCAACCAACGCGGGCCAGGCGAGTGCGGCCGGCGACCTCACGCTCGGGAACGGTACGTGGGCGTTGAACCTCGGCGCCTCGGCACGGCGGTCAGGCGACTACGACACGCCCGAAGGCTCGGTCCTCAACTCGGGGTCGAAGGGCATGTTTGGAAGCATCGGCGCCGCACGGACGACGCAGGACAGCTACCTCGGGGTCGGCGTGCAACTGGACGACACCGAATACGGCGTGCCGGTGATCCATGGGGGCGAGATCAAGCTCACGCCGGAGCGGCAGGTGTACGGCGCCCGCGGTGAGTTCCGCAACCTGCCCGGCCTCTTCAGCTCGGCTCGCGGGTCGGTGGCGCTGCATCGGTATCGTCACGACGAGATCGAAGGGGGTGAGGTCGGCACGCAATTCAGCAACGACGTGCTCGATCTCGACCTGCGGGCGACCCACAAGGCGATTGGGCGGCTGACGGGCACGGTCGGCGTCTCGGGCTACACGCGCAGCTTCGAAGCCATCGGCGAAGAAGCGCTGTCGCCGCGCGTCGATCAGGACGTGGTCTCGGCGTTCAGCTACCAGGAAGTCACCTGGCCGCACGTCACGATGCAGTTCGGTGGGCGGTACGACCGCGCCAGCTTCTCGCCGGCCGGCGGCCTCCGTCCGCGCACGTTCGACAACGTCTCGTTCTCGCTCGGCGGCATGGTGCGTCCGACCGACCAGAGCACGCTGGCCGTGAGCTTCGCGCGCGCCGCCCGTAATCCGGCCCTCGAGGAGTTGTACTTCTTCGGCGTGCACGCCGGCAATCTCTCCTTCGAGGTCGGCAACGACGCCCTCGAGTCCGAGATCGCCTACGGGCTCGACGTGTCGTGGCGCGTGCGCCTGTCGCGCGTGTCAGCGGAAGTGACGTACTTCAACAACTCGATCCAGAACTACATCTTCCGCAGTCCGCTGGACGAGGACACCTTCCACGATCGCTTCGGCGACGTCGCGCACGGCCACGACGACCACGATCACGATCACGATCATGCTCACGAGGGCGAGGAAGGGGAGCACGGCGAGGAGTACCCGATCGTCGAGTTCCTCGGCCGCGATGCGCGCCTCCAGGGCGTGGAGGCGCATGCCGACATCGATGCCGGCGCCGGCTGGCACCTCGAAGGCGGCATCGACACCGTTCGCGGCACCCTGCGCGACAGCGGCGATCCGCTCCCGCGCATTCCGCCGGTGCGCTTCATCGGCGGCGTGCGCTACCACTGGAACGCACTGCAACTCGGCACGCAGCTGGTGCACGCCCGCTCGCAGGAGCGCGTCTACGACATCGAGACACCCACGGACGGCTACACCACCGTGCGCCTGTTCGGTGCGTATTCACTCCAGAGCGGCCGCCTGCTGCACACGGTCTCGGCCCGCGTCGACAACATCGCCGACGAGCTGTACCGCAATCACCTCAGTCTCGTGAAGGATCTGGTGCCCGAGATGGGGCGCAGCGCCAGGGTCACCTGGTCTGTCAAGTTCTAAGTCAGAAGTCAGAAGTCAGAAGTCAGAAGGAACATTCAAAGTCGGAAGGCACAGGGCGGACGTGGCGATGCCCGCGTTCGCTTTTTTACCTTCTGACTTTGAACTTCAGACTTCTGGCTTTGTGGGTGTCAGAGTTTCGGATCCCAGGTCGGCTCGGGGATGCTGCGCTGGTGGTTCTCGTAGCGCGACATCACGAACAAGGCGTCCGACAGGCGATTCAGGTAAGCGATGACGAACGGGCCGATCGGTTCCTGACGGCCCAGGGTGATGGCGTCGCGTTCGGCCCGTCGGCACACGGTGCGGGCAACGTGAAGGGCCGCGGCGCCGGAGGTACCACCGGGCAGCACGAAGTTCTCCAGCGGCCCGACGACGTCGTTGAGCTCGTCGATCAGGCGCTCCAGCGCCTCGACGTGCCGCGCCGCGACCTGCGGCAGGTTGAACTTCGTCTTGTCTTCCTCGAGGAAGCAGAGGTCCGACCCCAGGTGGAACAGCTCGTTCTGGATGGTCGGGAGCACCGCGGCCAGCCGCGGCGCCAGACCGTGCGACAGCGCCACGCCGATCGCGGCGTTCAGCTCGTCCACCGTGCCGTACGTGGCCACGCGAGCCGCGTCCTTCGCCACCCGCTGCCCACCACCCAGGCCCGTCGTCCCGTCGTCGCCCTTGCGGGTATAGATGCGCGTCAGGCGGGGCATGCCGCCATTGTAGTCGCCGGCACCAAGCCGCCCGTACCCGGCACCCGGCACCCGGCACCCGGCACCCGGTTCCCCGTGACTAGACTGTCTGCGTGACGACGGGCCGCCTCGCGCCGACGCCTTCGGGCCTGCTGCACCTGGGGAATGTCTGCGCCTTCGCTGGCGCATGGCTGTCGGCCCGGCAGGCGGGCGGCCGACTCCTGCTGCGGGTCGAGGACATCGATCGCGAGCGATCGCGCGGCGACGTCGAAGCGGCGCTGCGTGAAGACCTGGCCTGGCTGGGCCTGACGTACGACTCCGAGACGCCGCCCCAGTCGACCCGCAGTTACGACGAGGCGCTGCACCGGCTGTCGACGCGCCTCTATCGCTGCCGGTGCACGCGGGCCATGCGCGAGCAGCCGACGCCGCCCGGTGCGGGTTGCCCGGGGGACTGCGCCGCACATCGATACGACACCGGCGCGTTGCGCTTCCGGTTGGACTCGACGCCGATGACGTTCGAGGACCGGCGCTGGGGCGTGCAGCAGGTCGTCGACCCGCGCGCGTTCGGCGACCCCATCCTGGTCCGCCGCGACGGGCAGGTCTCCTACAACCTTGCGGTCGTCGCCGACGACATCATCGATGGCGTCGATGATGTCGTGCGGGGCAGCGACCTGCTCGACTACACCGTCGTGCAGGTGCAGCTGTGGATCGCGCTTGCCGCGCGGCCGCCGCGCTGGCTCCACACGCCGCTGATTCTCGGCGCCGACGGCAGGAAGCTCTCGAAGTCGCACGGGTCGTTGCACGTTGGCGCGATGCGCGCCGCCGGTGCCACGGCGGCCGACGTCTGGACGATGGTGTTGCCGTGGCTGGGCGTCGACGATGCGACGTCGCTGGGGGAGGCGCTGCCTCGGTGGCGTCCGGAGGCAGGCCCTCGCGGCCCCATCACGATCGGTTAGCAGTCAGGCCGGCTGGGACCCACCTTCGCCTCCGGCGCCGGTGTTCCAGGCAGCCGGCCCTGTCAGCTCGAAAGGTAGGGCCGCTTGTCCCAAGCCGGCCCTCAGTCGGTCAGTACGGCGCCGTGACCGCCGCCTGCGCATCGTCGACGATCGACGCAATCGCGCGCGCCACGCGCGCAGGCTCCTCCCAGTGCACCGCGTGCCCTGCGGACTCGTAGGTCTCGAGCGTTGCCGTGCGGATGGCGGCCCTGATGGCGGTCTGGTCGCGATGCGGCACGAAGGCATCCCTCGCACCCCAGATCAGGTGCGTCGGGACGCTCACGTTGCGCAGCAGCGCGGTCGGATCGTCGGCGAGGAATCCCGCCAGCGCCGCCTTCCACACTTCCGCCGGCACCTTCAGGCTCTCGCCGATCATCGTCGTGATGAACTCGGCCGGCACCGGCTGGGCGACGGTGCCCTCCTGGAAGCCGCGCGCGAAGGCCACCGGGACCGGATTGTCGAGCATCGCCACATTGGACTCGAAGTCGTCGAGAGCGCGGTTGGACAGCGCTGGCGCAAACGCGGCGAGCAGGAGCATGCCCTGGATGCGATCGGGATACTGCGTGGCCAGGCGCATCGCCACCCGCGCGCCCATCGAATGGCCGACGACCGTGGCGGTCGGCAGCCCGAGGGCGTCGAGCAGCGCCATCACGTCGGCCGCCATGTCACGCATCGTGTAGTTGCGGGCCGGATGGTCCGAGCCGCCGTGTCCGCGCAGCGATGGAACGATCACCCGCAGGGATGGCGGCAGATAGGGCAGCACGGGCGCGAACGACTTCCACGAGTCGGTCAGGCCGTGCAGCAGCACGACCGGTGCGCCGCTGGCGTCGCCCTGTGCGACGTACTCGAGCGTCACACCGGTCGACAGCCGGCGCGACTGCGCAACCTGCGCGACGCTGGTCTGATAGACCATCGCGAGGTCGGGCGGCGGCGGGAATCGGGCCGTGGTGGCGTGTTGGTGACGGGCAGCAGCTCTCCGCAGGGGAGCGGCCAGTGAGCCGATGACACACGGCGACAGTGCGCGCGCGTGGGGCATGGAAGACCTCCGGACGTGGTTCGAGTGACATGCGGGCTGGCCCCCCGCATGAAGGTCAACGACGCTACGTCTGGCCCCGAACCTCGATCCGGCTGGCTTCTGGCGGATTCAGCGAGACCTCAGCGAGGTCTCACCGTGCGATCAGCGACTGGTCGCCACGGCCTGCCCGCGAGGCGTGATCCCGTCCACCTTGTCGATGGTCTTGATCGATGGCGGCGTCGTCCGGAGCTTTGCCGAGACGGCCTCGGCTTCCCGCATCACCCGCAGGATGTTGCCGCTCGTGATCTTGGCGACATCGGCCTCGGTATAGCCACGTCGCATGAGTTCCGCGACGAGGGCCGGATACGTCCCGACGTGCTCGAGGCCCTGCACCACCGACGTGATGCCGTCGAAGTCGCCGCCGAAGCCGATGTGATCGATGCCGGCGACCTTCCGGATGTGATCGACGTGATCGGCCACCTGCGCCAGCGTGGCACGGGGCTCGGGATTGCTCTTGCGCCACACGGCGAGCGCCGCCGCCTGTGCCGCCGTGTCGTTGGGGAACTGCGTCGCGAACTGCTTGTTCTGCTCGGTGGCACGGCGGTTGTAGGCCGCCACTTCGGACGACGTGAAGCCAGGCACGAAGGTCACCATCACGATGCCGCGATTGGTGACGACCTGCTTCAGGATCTCGTCGGGCACGTTGCGCGGCGAGTCGGCCACCGCCTTCGCGTTGGAGTGCGAGAAGATGACCGGCGCCTGCGACACGCGAATCGCATCGGCCATCGTGTCTGGCGACACGTGGCTCAGGTCGACCAGCATGCCGATGCGGTTCATCTCGCGGACGACTTCCTCGCCGAACTTCGAGAGCCCCTGCAGCGTCGGCACGTCGGTGCACGAGTCGGCCCACGGCACGTTGGCACTGTGGGTGAGCGTCATGTAGCCGACGCCGAGCCGGCGGAACATCCGCAGTGTGGCGAGCGAACTGTCGATCGAGTGGCCGCCTTCCATGCCCATCAGCGAACCGATGCGGCCGGCCTTCATCGCCGCGGCCATCTCGTCGGCCGTGCGCACCAGCGTGAACACGTTCGGATAGCGGCGGACCATTTCGTAGACCGAATCCACCTGCTCGAGCGTGGCGCTCACGGCGGCATCGCCCTGAAGTGTCGCCGGCACGTACACCGACCAGAACTGGCCGCCGACGTGTCCGCTGCGCAGCCTGGGGATGTCGGTCATCATCACCGGCTGCGGCTTCGCGATGTCGCGCGCGTCCCAGTCGTAGCGCACCTTCTCGCGCATCTCCCATGGCAGGTCGTTGTGCCCATCGATGACGGGCGCCTTCTTCATCACCGCCTCGACGCGGGCGTCCGGCGGCGTCGACGTCGCGGCGGCGGGCTGCTGGGCGGTGAGGACCGTGGTGGCGACCAGCGACAGCGGCAGCGCCGCGGTGGCGGTCAGCAGGGTACGGGCGCGACGGGAGATGAGCAGGTCAGACATGGCGGATATTGGCGAGTTCACGCCGGAGTTCGGCGCGGAAATCAGGATGCGCGATGCCGATCAGCATCTCGCCGCGTTCGCGGATCGAGGCGCCGTGCAGGTTGACGGCGCCGTATTCGGTGACCACCCAGTGCACGTGCCCGCGCGTCGTGACGACGCCGGCGCCGGGCTGCAATGCGGTGACGAGGCGCGACACGGTGCCGCGCGCCGCCGTCGACGGCAACGCGATGATCGGCTTGCCGCCGGGCGACAGCGCCGCGCCGCGGATGAAGTCCATCTGCCCGCCGATGCCCGAGAAGATGCGGAAGCCAATCGAGTCGGCGCAGACCTGACCGGTGAGATCGATCTCGATCGCCGAGTTGATGGCGACCACGCGCGGGTTGCGGCGAATCTGCGCGGTGTCGTTCGTGCGATCACACGGATGGAACTCGACGCGCGGGTTGTCGTCGACGAAGTCGAACAGTCGTTGCGTGCCGTTGACGAACGACGTCACCGTGCGATTCGGATGCACCACCTTGTGACGGTTGGTGATGACGCCGTTGTTCTGCAGGTCGATCAGGCCGTCCGAGAACATCTCGGTGTGGACGCCGAGTTCGAGCTTGTTACCGAGTCGCCGCAGCACCGCGTCGGGAATGCCGCCGATGCCCATCTGCAGTGTCGATCCATCGTCCACCAGGGCCGCGATCTGCTCGCCGATGGCAGCCTCGATCGGCGATTCCGGCGACGGCGCATGTTCGTGCAGCGGCCGGTCGTTGATCACGAGCGCGTCGAGCCTGGACACCGGCACCACGGAGTTGCCGCGGGTGCGCGGCATCCGGCTGTTCACCTCG
>DATJTM010000017.1:0-3534 GCA_035503395.1 Luteitalea sp. | reverse complement strand
GCCGTAGGCGACCTGCAGGGGCGGGCGGCGGGCACCGAGCTCGACGTGACGGGACAGCTGGTCACCCCCGGCTTCATCGACACGCAGGGGCAGTCCGGGCGAACGCTCCTGGAGGATGGCGCCGGGGCCAGTCACATCCTGCAGGGCATCACGTCTGAGGTGATAGGGGAGGCGAGCACGCCGGCGCTGTGGATGCCCGGTTCGGCCGATCTCGAGTTGCTGACGCGCCTGGGTGTGAGTTTCGACTGGTCCGGCCCCGCCGGGTTCCTGCGGCGCCTGTCCGAGCGCGGCATCACCGTCAACGTCGGGTCGCTGGCCCCGTTGAACCAGCTGCGCGCCGACGTCGTCGGCATGGCACAGCGGCCGGCCCGTCCCGAGGAACTCGACCTGATGCGCGCCCGCCTGGACAAGGCGATGCGGGAGGGCGCGCTGGGGCTGTCGAGTGCCCTGATCTATCCGCCCGGGTCGTACGCGCCGACCGACGAGATCGTGGCGCTGGCGCGGACGGCCGCCGCGTATGGTGGCCGCTACGTGACGCACGTCCGCGGCGAAGGCGATCGCCTCGACGCGGCGCTCGACGAGGCGATCGCGATTGGCGAGCAGGCCGACATCCCGGTCGTCATCTACCACCTGAAGATCGCCACCCGGACGCGCTGGCAGACGATGCCTGCAGTGGCGGCGCGGATCGCGGCGGCTCGCGCCCGTGGGCTCGACGTGTCGGCGACCGCTTACCCCTACCCGGTGGCAGGCACCAGCCTCGGCGCCTCGTTGCCCGACTGGGTGCACGCCGGAGGCGAGCGCGCGATGCTGCGCCGGCTGGGCAACCCGGCGATGCGCGCGCGCATACGGCGGGAGATCGAGCACGGGCACGACGGCTGGGAGAACTTCCTGCGCAGCGCCGGCTTCGAGGGCGTGACGGTGGCCGACGTCAAGGAAGGCGGCGACCGCAGCCTCGTCGGCCTGTCGCTTGCCGAGATCGCCCGTCAGCGCAAGCGTTCGCCATGGGACACGTTCTTCGACGTCCTGGTCGAGCACGACGGTCGCGTCGCCGCGCTGTACGCGTTGATGCACGAAGAGGATGTGCGCGAGGCGCTGCGACAGCCATGGGTCAGCATCGGCTCGGATTCGTCGGCCCAACCGGCCGATGGGCCACTGGCGGTCGGCCGTCCGCATCCGCGCGGCTTCGGCACGTTCCCGCGCGTGCTCGGTCGCTACGTCCGCGACGAGAAGGTCCTCCAACTGCCTGATGCGGTGCGCCGGATGACCAGTTTTGCCGCGTCGCAGATGGGCATCCGCGAGCGTGGGGAGATTCGGCCGGGCTGGTATGCCGACCTCGTCGTCCTGGATGCCTCGGCCGTGCGGGATCGCGCCACCTTCGAGCGCCCGCGGCAGTACCCTGAAGGTATCCGCGCCGTGCTGGTCAATGGCGCCATCACGGTGCGCGACGGCGCGTTGACGCGCGCGCGAGCCGGCCGTCCGCTGCTCGGGCAGGGCGTCACGGCGTCGCAGGGCAAATCATGACGACACGCGAACAGCAGGAGGTGACCGGCGACGCACACGTCGCGGTCAAGACGACACCCGGCCGGCGCCGGGTCGTGATCATCGGTGGCGGTTTCGGCGGCCTGTCGGCGGCGCGGGCGCTGCGGTGGGCCGACGTCGACGTCGTGCTCATCGATCGTCGCAATCATCACGTCTTCCAGCCGTTGCTCTACCAGGTGGCCACGGCGGGTTTGTCGCCGGGCGACATCGCGTCGCCGATCCGGTGGATCCTGCGACGGCAGCAGAACGTGCAGGTGCTGCTGGCCGAGGCGATGCACATCGACACGGCACATCACGTGGTGCACCTGGACATCGGGCAGCTGCACTACGACGCGCTGATTGTCGCCACCGGCGCCGCCCACGCGTACTTCGGTCATGACGAGTGGCAGGCCGACGCGCCGGGCCTGAAGACGCTCGAGGATGCCGGGCTGATTCGTCGGCACCTGCTCCTGGCGTTCGAGGAAGCGGAGCGGACCCCGGATGCCACCGAACGCGCTCGGGCGTTGACGTTCGTGATCGTCGGCGGCGGCCCGACGGGTGTGGAACTGGCCGGCGCCCTTGCCGAACTGGCCAACTACTCGCTGGCCCGCGACTTCCGCACCATCGACACCAGCCTCACGCGCGTCCTGCTGATCGAGGCGGCGCCACGCATCCTCGCGTCGTTCCCGGAGGACCTGCAGGCACGCGCCGAGACGTCGTTGCGCGACAAGGGCGTCAAGGTGCGCAAGAGCACGCCGGTGACGGCGATCGACGCGCACGGCGTGACCCTGGCCGGCGGCGAACGCATCGAGGCGGCCACCGTGTTGTGGGCGGCAGGCGTGTCGGCCTCGCCACTGGGCCGCTCGCTGGGCGTCGAGGTGGACCGGGCCGGGCGGGTGCTGATCAACACCGACCTGACGGTCCCGGGGGCCGACGATGTGTACGTCATCGGCGACCTGGCGCACCTCCAGCAGGATGGACGTCCGCTGCCCGGCGTGGCGCAGGTGGCGATGCAGCAGGGCGCGCACGCGGTCGAGAACATCCTGCGCGTCTTCGGCAACCAGCCGCGCCGCGACTTCCGTTACAAGGATCTCGGCAACATGGCGACGGTCGGCCGCAATTCGGCGATTGCCGACTTCGGTGGCGGCTGGCGTTTCTCCGGTCGCCTCGCCTGGTGGATGTGGCTGCTCGTGCACATCATGCAGCTCACCGGCTTCCGTAATCGTCTCGCCGTCCTCATCCAGTGGGCATGGGCGTATCTCACACACCAGCGCGGCATTCGTCTCATCACCGGTCAGGACCCCGTCGCGTTGCCGCCGCCGGGCTCGTCGCCCTCGCCGCGCTGACGTTCGTCGCGCCGCTGCCGCAGGGCCTCCTGGCAGTCTGGCGACAGGCCTATGCAGGCGCCCAGCCGGTCCTGACGTCGCTGACGGCGTGGCTGCCGCTCCCGGCGCTCGATACCCTGATCGTCGTCGCTGCCGGCTGGCTCGCTTGGCGCGCCGTCAGATGGTGGCGGGGAGGGCGATCGATGCGCCCCTCCCCCGCGACCATCGCCAGGGGGCTCGCGCGGACCGTGACGCTGGCGGCCGTCGCGTGGCTCGTGTTCCTCGCCGCGTGGGGCTGGCACTACCAGGTGCCGACGCTCGAGACGCGGCTCGCCATCCAGCCGGACGAACTGTCGGCGGCGCGGGGCGAAGAATTCGCCCGTGCCGTTGTTTCCACCCTGAACGACACCTACGCCGACGCCCATGCGCGTGCGTGGCCGTCGCGTCGCGAGATGCCGTCTGTGGTGGGGCCGCGGGTCGCCGGCGTATTGCCGGAGGTGGGGGAGTCGTGGCGGCCAGCCTGGCCGCAGCCGCGGCGGTCGCTCGTCGACCTCTACTTCCGGACCGCCGGGATCGATGGGATGACCAACCCGTTCGGCCTCGAGGTGGTGCTGAACAGCCGGGTGCTGCCGATGGAGCTTCCGGCACTGGCGGCGCACGAGTACGCGCACCTCGCGGGGTTCGCCGATGA
>DATJTM010000016.1:0-5937 GCA_035503395.1 Luteitalea sp. | reverse complement strand
CGGCAGTACCGGCACGCGATTGGCCAGCACGTGTGGGAGTTGCCGGCCGGCAGCGTCGATCCTGGTGAAGAAGCCGACACCGCGGCATTACGCGAATGCCACGAGGAGATCGGGCAGGCGGCGACGCAGGCCGAACGCATCGCGTCGCTGTACCCGTCACCCGGATATACGACCGAAGTGATGCACTTCTATGTGCTCACGGGACTGCACACCCCGGCCGAAGAAGCCGAGCAGGACGAGGACGAGCATCTCGAGCCGCGGACCTTCACGCTCGACGAGCTGCGGGCGCTGGTGGCGGCTGGCGAGATTACGGACATGAAGACGGTCGCCGCACTGCAACTGCTGACGGCGTCTCCGCGCACATGACAAAAGGCCGCGCCGGGATTCCGGCGCGGCCTTTCGGTCCATACGGTCCGAGCGCGAGCGCGCTCAGCTGGTCATGTCGAGGATGGCCGAGGTCGAGGCGCGACGGGCCACGAACTTCTCGCGGGCCTCGTTCTGCTCACGTTCCTCTTCGCAATCCTTGCAGCGCAGCGCGAAGGGCAGCGCCTTCAGGCGCACCTGCGCGATTTCATCCCCGCACTCGTAACAGAAGCCGTAGCTGCCGGCCTCGAGGCGACCCAATGCCTCGTTGACGCGGTTCAGCGTTTCGGACTTCATCTGCATGAGGGCGATCTCGATGTCTTCCTGGATATCGGAGACCGACGCCTCCTCGGCGTCGACGACGCCCTGCGCGGTATCGGCGGGGCCGACCGCCCGCACGTCGTGGAACTGGCGACGAAGTTCCTGGCTCAGTTCCCGACGACGGTTCTCGAGGATGAGACGGAGTTCAGCGTAACGGTCTGTATCAATGGTCCGGGTGGACTTCCTGTTATGAGCGTTCATGACGGTCCACACTCCTTTCCACGTTCGTTCAAGTGCCGAAAGATTAAGCACGCCCCGTGCCAGCCTTCAGGGAAGGCAGTGGCACACCCGGCAACCGGCACGAACCGGACTCCGAGGGTCGAGAACCCCGAGGTTGTGACTGAGCCAAGGCGACCGGAGGGTCGAACTACCGCGAGACCCTCCAGGCCTCGCCGAACCGCAAGGTGTTCATATCGAGCGACTTGCCTGCACGCATCCAGTCGGGAGGACCATTGCGTCGTTCGGCCGTACAGCGAGTTAGACGCCGCACCGTCAAAAATGGTTCTCCACTGTACGATCTGTCGTCGGGCCGTCATGTCGGACGATGGGTGCAGGTGTCGGTCATTACTGCAATGGCGCTGGCCGCCCTCGTGTGAGGACGCAGCGTGCCCCCACGGACGTGGGACAGGCGCTCTTCTGACTTCTGACTTCTGACTTCTGCCTTGTGACTTCCCCCGTTTGATGCGAGTGTCGCCGCATGGCAGCGTGTCCTGTGTGTGGAGGCGGCAAGGCGAAGCGCAGCTGCCCTGCGCTCGGACAGGTGATCTGTGCCACCTGCTGCGGCACCAAGCGGCAGATCGAGATTCACTGCCCGGACGGGTGCGGCTGGCTCCAGGCTGCGCGGGCCCATCCGCATGCGGCACTCCAGCGCCAGCAGGAACGCGACTCGGCGCTGGTCGTGCCTCTCGTCGAGGAGCTGTCGGATACGGAATACGGCGTCCTGATGACGTGTCTGCAGGCCGCGGTCACCGTCCGCCCGGACATCGCGCCGCCGCCATTGGACACAGACCTCGAGCAGGCGGCTGTTGCGCTCGCAGCCACGGCCGAAACCGCGACGCGTGGCGTCCTGTATGAGCATCATCCCGAGGGACCGGTCGCGGCCCGGCTGGCTCTGGCGATGCGTGAGGCGCTGATCGAGCCGAAGGCAGCCGGTGTTCCCCGCCTGGACGCCGCCACGTCCGTGGCGCTCCGCCGGCTAGTGGATGTGATGCAGGCCTACCGTAGGTCGGAGCCGGAACCGCGCGACGGCTTCTTCGCATTCCTGGGGCGGGTCCTGCAACCGCGGTTCGCCGACGGCGCGACCGGGCGGGCGATCGACCCGACCCACGACCCGCGCCTCGCGGGACTGGGCGCATCGGACCTGGCCGGACCTGCCAGCGGCCCTCTCATCGTCATTCCCTGAGCCGCCCGCCTCCCACCCTACCGCCGTAGCGGTCGAGCTTCAGCTCGACCGCCAGTGATCTTCCATGAGCGTCGAGCTGAAGCTCGACGCCTACGACGGGGGATGGCTTTGCCGAAGGCCGAAGGCCGAATGACGAAGGCCGACTCCCGTGTATGTGCTGTGGTACACTCGGTGGTTCGCGCGCCCGGTGGGCTCTCCTCCGAGCGTCCCCGTCCATCCGACGGGCCGAGGCTGCGCGCATCAGCACTGAGTCATGGCAAATCGTTGCGAAGTCTGCGGCAAGGGTCCGACGTTCGGAAACAACATCAGCCACGCGCACAACGTGTCGTCCCGCCGGTTCAATCCGAACCTGCAGACGGTGCGGGCGCTGGTGAATGGCGCCGCGAAGCGCCTGAAGGTCTGCACGCGCTGCATCCGGTCCGGAAAGATCACCAAGGCCGCCTGATCGTGGCCACGCGCGCGTCGGTCTCCACGCCGGACGCCCCGCAGGCCATCGGTCCCTATTCCCAGGCGATCCGGGCCGGCCAGTTCCTGTTCCTGTCGGGGCAGATCCCGCTCGACCCGCACTCCGGTGAGGTCGTGACGGGCGACGTGCGGGCCCAGACGCGCCGCGTGCTCGACAACATGAGCGGCGTCCTCGAGGCCGCGGGTATCGGATTGGATGCGGTCGTCAAGACCACCGTCTTCCTGATCGATCTGGCCGACTTCACCGCGATGAACGAGGTGTACGCCACCGCGTTCGCCGACCCCGCTCCGGCCCGCTCCACCGTCCAGGTCTCGCGGCTCCCGCGCGATGTCCGGGTGGAAATCGAGGCCATCGCGCTCCTGCCGTAGCGCACACGAATTTCAACGTTCACAACTTCAGAATTTCATCACCACGGCCAACCTTCGAGGCGCTGAAGGTGGTGGTGACATTCTGCAATTCCGAAATTCTGCAGTTTCAGGAAGCGCGCTCCTCGGCGCGGCCGCCTGCGGCCCGCTCGACGGCAAGCACCCCCGGAAGTCCCTTCACCGCGCGAATGACCTTGTCCAGGTGCTTGACGTCCTGGATCTCCACCGTCATCTCGATGAAGCCCTGTTCCTGATCGGTCGTCGCCTCCATCGTCCGGATGTTCGTGTTGATGGCGGAGACCTGGCTGCTGATCGCGGCCAGCATGCCCTTGCGGTCTTCGACCTGGATGCTGAGTCGCACGGTGTAGGGCGCGCTCGGGTCGTCGCCCGTGTCCCACTCGACCTCGATGCGGCGCTCCGGGTCGTACATCAGGTTGGTGACGTTGCGGCACGAGGACGAGTGCACCGACACGCCCTTGCCACGCGTGATGTAGCCGACGATCTTCTCGCCCTTGATCGGGTTGCAGCACTTGGCGCGGAAGACCAGCAGGTCGTCGGCGCCGCGGACGCGGATCTTGTCTTCACCGCTGCGCGGGCGCAGCACCTTGCGGACGGTCGCGAAGATGCCGGCGTCGGGCGGCTTCTCCTGCAGGTCCTGCGTGGGCACCAGCTTGCCGAGCAGCAGGCGCGCGGTGAGCTTGCCCCAGCCGA
This sequence comes from Luteitalea sp., assembly GCA_035503395.1. Lineage (GTDB taxonomy): Bacteria > Acidobacteriota > Vicinamibacteria > Vicinamibacterales > Vicinamibacteraceae > Luteitalea. Next base: position 2,309 of record DATJTM010000016.1, on the reverse strand, counting down.
CGGCGGCCAGCAGGTCGTCGACCTTGGTCATCCCGGACTCGGTCGAGACCCGCTGCCAGGCCTCGGCCGGGATGTTCTTCGGGTTGACGTCGTAGCGCCGGGCTTCCTTCTCGAACAGCTTGCGCCCGAGTTCGACCGACCGCGTCTTCTCCTCGAGCTGGATGAAATGGCGAATCTTGTTGCGGGCCCGTGAAGTCTTGACGAAGGCCAGCCAGTCGCGACTCGGCTTGTGGCCCCCCTGCGTCAGCACCTCGACGATGTCGCCGTTCTTCAGCGTGTGCCGGAGCGGCGCCATCTTGCCATTGACCCGGCCGCCGACGCATTGATGGCCGACGTCGGTGTGGATGGCGTAGGCGAAGTCGACGACGGTCGCCTCGCGCGGCAGTTCCTTCAGCAGCCCGGCCGGGGTGAAGCAATAGATCTCTTCCGGGTAGAGCTCGATCTTCAGGCTGGTGATGAACTCGTGCGGGTCGCGGACGTCCTGCTGCCACTCGAGCAGCTGGCGCAGCCACTTGAAGTACTGCTCGTCGCGTTGGGCCCCGACCCGGCCTTCCTTGTACTTCCAGTGCGCCGCGATGCCCTCTTCGGCCACGCGGTGCATGTCCTCGGTGCGGATCTGGATCTCGAACGGCAGGCCGCGGTCGCTGATCACCGACGTGTGCAGCGACTGGTAACCGTTGGGCCGCGGCATCGCGATGAAGTCCTTGATGCGCTCCGGCACGGGCTGCCACGTCTGGTGGACGATACCGAGGACGGCGTAGCAGTCCTTGACGCTCTGGGTGATGACGCGGACGGCGACCAGGTCGTACACCTGGTCGAGGTCGATGCGTTGGCGCCGCAGCTTGAGGTAGATGCTGTAGAGACGCTTGATCCGGCCGTCGATCGACACGACGGGCACCTGCGCGTCGCCCAGCTTCTCGCGCATCGTGCCGAGCAGTTCTTCGATCAGCCCCTGCGTGGCGCGGCGGCGCCGCTCGACCTTGTCGCGCAGTTCCTCGAAGGCGCGCGGCTCGAGCGCCTTGAAGGCGAGCTCCTCGAGCTCGTTCTTCACCTTGCTCATGCCGAGGCGGTTGGCAATCGGCGCGTAGATGTCCAGCGTCTCCCGGGCGATGCGTTCGCGCTTCTCCTCCGGCACATGGCCGAGGGTTCGCATGTTGTGGAGGCGGTCGGCCAGCTTGACGAGGATGACGCGGATGTCGTCGACCATCGCCAGGAACATCCGGCGGAAGTTCTCGGCCTGCTGGGCTTCCTTGGAGGAGAACGGCAGGCTGGAGAGCTTGGTCACGCCCTCGACGACGTGGGCGACTTCGGGACCGAAGAGCTCGGCGACCCGCTCGATCGACGTGAGGGTGTCCTCGACCACGTCGTGGAGCAGGCCAGCGGCCACGGCGACAGCGTCCAAACGCATGTCGGCCAGCAAATTGGCGACTTCGAGCGGGTGGACGAGGTAGGGTTCGCCGGAGTGGCGCACCTGCCCCTTGTGCTCCCGCGCCGAGAAGACGTATGCCCGGCGGAGCAGCTCGAGGTCGGCATCCGGGCTGTAGCTGCGGACCTTGTCGACCAGGTCCTCGAACCGAATCATGAGGGGCGGTGTCTAACGCACGTTATCGGGGTGGCTGTCGGTCGATCATAGCCCACTGGCGCCGCCTTGACCGTGGGGTGAGCGGTTACTATACTCGCCGTGATTTTTCCGCCTGGAATCGACCCTGGCCGGGCATTTTCGCGGCTGATTCCCGTCCTCATGCTTGACGCACAGGGCTGACCGGGGTTCCGAGTCCGCGAATACCCGCCTGCGAGCGGGCGCGCAAGGAGTAGATGCAATGTCGACGCGGTTGACCATTGTCCGGCTCGTGACCATCGCCGGTCTCAGCGTCTCGCTGACCGCCTGCGGGAAGCTTACGGCGCAGAAGTCCTTCAAGGACGGAATCAACGCCTACCAGCAGCAGAACTACCGCGAGGCGATCGAGGAGTTCCAGGAGGCGGTGCAGTCCGATTTCGAGTACCGTCCCTACGCGTATTTCTACCTGGCCAACGCCCACGACAACGCGTTCAAGTATTCGCGCAAGGGGCAGCCGGAGAACGACGCGCACCTGCCGGAGGCCGAGAAGTACTACAAGCTCGCCTACGACACGATCGACCCGGCCTCGCGTGAGGGTCAGGGCGCCATCTTCAAGAAGCGCTCGCTCGAATACCTCGTCGGCCTCTACGGGTCCGAGAAGCTCAACGCGCCCGACAAGGCCGAGCAGGTAGGACGGCAGATCGTGGACCTCGACCCGAAGGACGTGAACAACTACTTCGGCCTGGCCAAG
>DATJTM010000015.1:0-4110 GCA_035503395.1 Luteitalea sp. | reverse complement strand
CGGCGCCGCTGGCGTTGCCCGCCGTCGACCTGCTCGGCGTGGCTGACGTCGCGCGCGTGCTCGGTGTGACCGACGCCGACGTGATGGCGGTGATCGAGTCCGGCGAGCTGAAGGCCAAGAAGATCGGCACGACGTACCGCGTCACGCGGGCGTCGCTCGATTCCTATCTCGCCAACTGACGTCGGCCCCATGGCCTACGGCCTACAGCCTGCCTGAGCCTCAGGTAGGCTGCAGGCTGTGGGCTACAGGCTACCTGTAGCCGAAGCCTGACTGTCGCCAGGCACGCGGGCGTCTCGGCGAGACGCCCCTACCTTCTGAACGTGTCCACGCCGCCGCCGATTCCCCAGGACATCACCGCGCTCCAGAAGCACCTGTGCGTCGCCTGCGGCGCCCAGGCCGAATGGGACGCGGGCCGACAACGCCTGGTGTGCCCCTTCTGCGGCACCGAGTCGCAGTACGCCTTCAAGGAAGGGAACGGCCCGATCGAGGAACTCGATCTCGAGCGGGCGCTGCGCGAAACGCCCGACGACCATCGTGGCTGGCAGGCGGAGACGCGCAGCGTGCAGTGCCGGAGCTGCAAGGCGGTGATGGTCTACGAACCGACCCGGGTCGGGCAGAACTGCGAGTTCTGCGGCTCGCCGGCGCTGGTCGATTACGCCTCCATCAAGCCACCGATCACGCCATCCAGCCTGCTGCCGTTTCGCGTGAGCGAGGCGCAGGTGCGCGAAACCGCGCGCAACTGGTTCGGCAGCAAGTGGCTGGCGCCCAACGCGTTCAAGAAGAAGGCGCTCGTCGACACCCTGCATGGCCTGTACGTACCGTACTGGACCTTCGACGCCCGCGTCCATTGCCCCTGGCGTGCCGAGGCCGGGCACTACTACTACGAGAAGCAGGGCAACAACCAGGTGCGACGCGTGCGCTGGACGCCCGCCTCCGGCGTCGTCGACCACTTCTTCGACGATGCGCTGATCCCGGCCACCAAGGGCATCGACCACGGGCTGCTGGGACAGATCGAGCCCTTCCCGACCCAGGAACTCGTCGCGTACGATACCGGTTACCTGTCTGGTCACGTCGTCGAGCAGTACCAGGTCGTGCTGGTCGACGCCGCCGAGCAGGCGCTCGCGCGGATGGCGGACGAACTCAAGGCGATGTGCATCCAGCAGATTCCCGGTGATACCTACCAGAACCTGCAGATGGCGCCGCAGTGGAGCGGCCGCACGTTCAAGCACGTGCTCGTGCCGGTGTACGTGATGACGTACGTGTACGGTACCAAGCCGTATCAGGTCGTCGTCAATGCGTCGACCGGCCGGATGGGCGGCACGTACCCAATCAGCTGGGTGAAGGTCGGCCTGCTGATCGCGTTCGTCCTGATCGTCCTGATGTATTTCAACGGAAGGTAGGGCGCCTCTCGAAGGCGCCCACTTGATCGGACGGCTCGGCGAGCCGTCCCTGACTGGTAAGGCCGCGTTGGTACACGGGCCCTACCTGTCCGATGGCGTCGGTGTTGCACGGAGAGGCGCGCGAGCGCTACTTCTCCAGTACCGCCGTCAGCACGGCGCCGTTCATCGACGGCAGCGTGGCCGCGACCTTCACCACCTGTCGCGTGGCGGGCTCGACCCACAGGGTCTGCGTGGCGCCGCTGTCCGGCGTGGCGACCTCGACCTTCCACGCCTCGAAGGTGCCGGCCGGAACCGTCACCGACTCCTTCCCCGTCACCTTGAGTTGCTTGACCTGCACCTTCTGTGACTGGAGATCGAGGTTCCGGAACGTGGTGGTGTAGCCATCGGCGAGCGGCAGGCGGGCGATCACCGCATGCGAGCCGGCGCCATCGGCGAACACCGGACCGTCGAGGGCGACCTTCAGCGGGCGTGACTGGCCGTTCATCGCCATCGTGCCCGTCGCCTCGGCGCTGGTGAACTCGACGGCGAGATCCAGCGGGCCCTGCTTGACCGTGCGCTTACGCGGCAGCAGCGACCCCTTGGCGATGACACTCGTGTCGACCGCCTGGCCCATCGGCATCTCGGCGGTTTCCACCGCCACCCAGGCGCCGTTCTCCTCGCGCACTTCCTGCGCGATCTTCATGCCCATCGACTGTCCGCCAACGGCGATGGTCGCTGTGTAGCGAGTGGTCATGGGCGCGAGGTCCACCGCTGGCGTCGGCACGGCGCTGCCTGCTGCCGGTGTCGCCTTGGTGAGGGTCACGGTCTTCGGATCGACGGTGATCTCCTTCAGTCGCGTTGCGACGTCGGCCGGCACGTCTGCCTGCACGCGACCGCCGAGATGCTTCGCGAGGAACGCCTCGGTCGTGGCGATCATCGCCATGTTGTTGATCGGCCGCGCGAAGCCATGGCCCTCGTCCGGCGCCACGAGGTACTCGACCGGGAAGCCGCGATCGCGCAGCGCGACGACGATTTGGTCCGACTCGGCCCGCTTGACGCGCGGATCGTTCTGGCCCTGCACGACGAGCAAAGGCGTCTTGATCTTGTCGGCCGAGTTCAGCGGCGACTGCTTCATCAGCCGCGCCTTGTCCTCCGCCTTGGTGGGGTCGCCCATCCTGACGTTGAAGACGGTGCGGACCGACTCCCAGTACGGCGGAATCGAATCGAGCAGCGTGAGCAGGTTGGACGGCGCGACGATGGCGACACCGGCGGCGTAGAGATCCGGCGTGAAGGCGACGCCGGCCAGCGTCGCGTACCCGCCGTACGATCCGCCCATGATGCCGACGCGCTTCGGATCGGCAATGCCCTTCGCCACGAGGTGCTTGACGCCCCACGTGATGTCGTCCTGCATCGTCTCGCCCCACTTGCCGTTGCCGAGGTTGAGGAACTTCTTGCCGTAGCCCGTGGAGGCCCGGAAGTTCGGCTGCAGCACTGCGTAGCCACGATTGGCGAGGAACTGCGCGTAGGTCTTGAAGCCCCACGAGTCACGTCCCCATGGGCCGCCGTGGACCACGACCATCAACGGCAGGTTGGTGGAAGGTACGCCCTTGGGTAACGTCAGGAAGGCGGGAATCTGCAGGCCGTCCGACGACGGGTACGTGACCGCGGTCATCGGCGCGAGCTGATCTCGGACGAGCCCGGCCCGCACCTTGTACTGCGACGTCAGGGCCTGCGTCTTCCGGTCGTAGACGAAGACCTCGCCCGGATCGGTGTCGCTGCTGCCGGAGATGATCCAGCGCTGCTCGTCGGCGGTCGACGACTGGAAGCTGATGTCCTTGCCGGGCAGGCGCTTCTGCAGGAACTCGAGGTCGCGCTTCAGGCCGGCGTCCTTGACCACGTAGCGGACGCGTTCGTCCTCGTAGACGGTCGCCAGGAGCTCGCCGGTGCGATCGGAGAACAACGCGTTGCCGAAGTCGACGCGCTTCTTCGGATCGCTCTCCACCAGCGTGGTCGCGCCGGTCGCCGGATCGAGGCGCACCAGGCCGATCAGGTCGACGTCGCCCTTGTTGGTGATCATGTACGCCTGCGTGCCGGTCTTGTCGAACCGGATCGGCGCGCACGTCTCGAAGACGCTGCACTCGTACACCCTGGTCAGGGCATCCTTGTCGACGCGCAGGATTTCGGTGCTGCCGCTGTCGGTGGTGCGGCCGGCCAGGCGCAGTTGCCCGGCCTCGTCGAACACCCAGCCGGCGACGCGGTCGCGATTCTCGCGGAGCAGCGTGCGCTGACCCGTCGATATGGTGACCTTGTAGAGGTCGTGCCACGCCTTGTCGCGATCGTTGATGCCGACGTACATGGTGTCGGGATCGCTCCTGGGCACCGAGTAGATCTGAGCGCGGACGCCCTTGGCCTCGGTGAGGTTGCGCGCGGCCGGTACCGGTTGACCAGTGGCGGGCGCAGCCGCCGGGTCGACGGCGTAGACGTTGAAGTTCTCGTCGCCGCCGGCATCCTGCGCGAACAGCACGTACTTGCTGTCGCGACTCCAGAAGTACGAGCCGATCGGCCGCTTCTGGTCGTTGGTGATCGGCCTGGCGGTGTCGAACGGTGCGTCGGCCGCCTTCACCCAGATGTTGCGCGTGCCGTTGAAGGGCTTGATGAACGACAGGTAGCGCCCGTCCGGTGACAGCTGCGAGCCGGAGATCTCGGGGTCGCCGAAGAACAGCGCGCGATC
>DATJTM010000014.1:0-4095 GCA_035503395.1 Luteitalea sp. | reverse complement strand
GAGACGATCGCCCGTTCGGGAATCTCGTGCGGCCGCAAGTGGAGCTTCTCGTCGCGATCCCAGAGGACGATGCGCTCGCCCGAGTTCTCGTCGACCATGATCACGGCGTACTGGTTGCGCGCGTCCTTGATGATCGCGTCGGTGGTGTCGACGCTGTGATGCGCCAGCTCCGCCCGGATGCGGCGACCGTTGTCGTCGGTGCCGGTCGCGCCGATGTACTTGGCGCGCAGACCGAAGCGCGCGCAGGCCACCAGCGCCGTGGTCATCTGACCGCCACAGCTGATCGTTTCGCGGCCGATGCGCATCTTGGCGAACGAGCCGCTGGCCTGCGGCACGGCGGGCAGGCGAAGCACGAGGTCGACGGCGTTGGCGCCGAGACCGACGACGTCCCAGCTGGCGGGAGAAGGCGAATCCACGACCCGAAAGTATAGAGGGTCGGGCCGGCTCACGCCTGCGGCCGTCGGTCGAGCAAGTGCCGGATCTTGGCGATGAGCTCGGCCGGCGTGAACGGCTTGCGCAGCAGATGGATGGGGTCGACCGGGCGCTTCAGCAGCGCCTCCGAATAGCCGGTCATGAGCAGGACCGGCAGGCCGGGGCGGCGTCGCGCGAGTTCGGTGAACAGGTCGTCGCCGCTCCGTCCGGGCATGACGACGTCGGAGATCACGATGGCCAGGCCCGGATGGTCGGCAAAGGCCAGCGCGCCGTCCACGTCGGCCGCCTCGAGCACCTTGTAGCCGTACTCGCGCAGCGACCGCGCCGCCAGCTCGCGCACGAGCGCCTCGTCCTCCACCACCAGCACGGTCTCGTCGCCGCGCACCGGATAGCCCGCCGCCACGGGCCGCTCGATCGGCTCGCGTGGGGCGGCGAGCGGCAGCCAGACCTGGAAGGTCGATCCCTCGCCCGGCAGGCTGCTGCAGGCGATTTCGCCACCTGTCTGCGTCACGATGCCGTAAACGGTGGCCAGGCCGAGCCCGGTACCGGCGTCGCCCTTCGTGGTGAAGAAGGGCTCGAAGATGCGGAGCCGCACGTCCTCGGACATCCCGACGCCGCTGTCGCTGACCGACAGTTCCACCGATGGCACTGCCGTCGCACCGGGGCGGGCCGGCGCGTGATCGACGATGCGCGTGGCGATGCGCAGGCGACCACCGTCGGGCATCGCATCGCGCGCGTTGACCACCAGGTTCAGCAGCACCTGCTCCATCTGCCCGACGTCGGCCACCAGCCACGCGCCGTCCTCGGACAGGTCGGTCTGCAACTGCACGTCCTCGCCGATGATGCGGCGGAGCATGCGGTTGAGGCCGCGGATCAGGCCGTTCAGGTCGAGGGTCTCGACCTGCAGCACCTGGCGGCGGCTGAAGGCGAGCAGCTGGCGCGTCAGCTGGCTGGCGCGGCGCGCCGCGTTGTTGATCTCCTCGAGTTCGGTGCCCGTGCGCTGCCGCATGCGCAGCAGTTCGCAGTACCCGAGGATCACCGTCAGCAGGTTGTTGAAGTCGTGGGCGACACCGCCCGCCAGCCGCCCGATGCCTTCGAGCTTCTGCGACTGCAGCAGCTGCGCCTGCAGCTGGTCGTGCTCGGAGCGGTCGCGCACGATCACGGTCACGAGGTGATCGTCGCCCTCCCCCGTGTGCGAGATCGACGCTTCGATCGGAAACTCCTCGCCCGACGCGCGCACGGCGCGCTGTGCCCCGACCGTGCCCTGTGCCAGCGGCGGGCCCGCCGCCGGATCCGGGTTCACGTCGCGCAGATGAGGACCGACGGTGCCCCGCAGGTGCAGCGGCACGAAGCGCTCGATGTCGGTGCCGATGGCCTCTTCGGCGCGGACACCGAACATTCGTTCGGCCGCAGGATTGAAGAGGAGGATGCGCCGGTCGGGACCGGTGCTGATGATGGCGTCCATCGCCGACCCGAGGATGCCCGCGAGCCGCGTCTCGCTGTTGCGGAAGCGTTCGCGCGCGCGCACATCGTCTGTCAGGTCGATGGCCAGGCTCAGCACGCCGATCGTGCGACCGTGTTCGTCACGACGCGGCGTGACGCTGATCTCGAACCAGCGATCCTGCTGGCCGTCGCTGACCGCCACCCGGTCCTGCAGCGAGAGCCCCGATGCGATGACCTTGGTCTTCAGCGCGCGCAGCTGCTCGAGGACCGCGCCGGAGAAGACCTCGGACTCGTGCCGTCCCACCAGATCACGCCCGTCGAGCGCCACCCCCGCCTGATCGAAGACCGCCGTGTAGCGCAGGTCGAGGTCCTGCTCCGCGATCGTGATGCGCGCGAGGCGAAGCAACTCGGGCCACGCCTGCATGCCGGCGTCGACACGCGCGGGGGCCTCGGCAGGCCGGTCGGCGTGGGCGCGGGCGTCGGAAGCGGGATCGGCCACGTCCAAGTATCAGCGCACGTCGACGATGCGCGCGATGGTGAAAGCTCCGCTGGACGACTTGCGCAGGAGCCACAGACGGGCCGGCCCGCCCAGGGCCACGCGTGGCGCCGAGGCGGCGTTGGACGGTGGCGGCAGCGCAACAGTGGCGCCGACGGCCGCGTCCGTGTAGGCCGGCGTCACGAAAAGACCGGTGGCGTCGACCGTCTCGAGCGCGCCGAAGACGCGCAGGTCGCCGAGGTCCTGGATACTGGCCTGCCAGCGCAACTGGCGGCCGGACGGGCCATTGCGCACGACCCGCGTGCCGGCGATGCCGACATCGGCCCGGAACGGCTCGACGCCTGTGCCCGAAATGACGGTGCCGCCCATGACCAGCGTGTGGAAGAGACTGCTGCCGTTCTCGGGCAGCTCTTCATAGCGGGCCGGATCGGCCTGCGCGACGCGACCGCTCGCAATCGCGTCGAGCGCCGAGACGAGAGCCACGAAGTTCATCCGCACGAGTGCGCGATCGGGATCGGGGCCGGGCCAGGGACCGGTCTCGATGAGCACGACGCCCGTTCCCCACTTGGTGACGTTGTCGCCGAAGGCCCTCACCTCGAACGAATCGTCGTACCGGCCGATGCGGCCGGCCGCGAACGGCTGCAGCGCGTCGACGATGACGCTCGAGGCGCGCTTGGTGAGCTCTCGACGGGCATCCACGGAGCGGGCCTCGTCGTAGGCGACGGCCAGCAGCGAGATGGCGGCGGGCTGCGGCGGCGTACCCACCGAGGTGCGCCAGTTCTGGTTGTGGAGGTTGAAGCCGATGACGGGCTCGACCTTGTCGCGCAGCGCCTTGAGCAACCGGCCTTCCGGCGTCTGCAGGTGCAGCGCGTCGCGGTTGATGTCGATGCCCTGCGCGTTGCGGCGCTGGAAGCGTTCGGCACCGTCCGGGTTGAGCATCGGCACGATGTGCAGCGTCAGCGAATCGAGCAGCCGCGCCACCACCGGCTCACGCTGGTGCGTCGTGATCCACTGACACAGGTCGAACAGCGCCGAGGTCGCGGTCGGCTCGTCGCCGTGCATCTGGGACCACAGCAGCACCACCGTCTTGCCGCGGCCGACCGTGAGGTGATGAATCGCCCGGCCCTCGACCGACTGCCCGAGGACTTCGCTCGTGAAGAGGCCACGGCCCTCGCGCACGACGCGGGCGACCTGCGCCTCGACCAGGGCGTGCGTGACGAGCGGTGGCGCCGGCAGCGGGAGGCGTTCACGGTCCCATAACGCGGCGAGATCGGTCGGGCGCGGTGCCTCGGTCTCCTGCGAGGCCGACGCACAGCCGACGATCGCGATCGACATGGCCAGCGTCAACGAGACCGACGTCACACCGCGCCGCGCGAATGCGGTGGCCATTCCGACGAGACTTCCCGGCACGATCAATAGGTTCCCGAAAGCTCCGGCTTACGGTCGACGAACCGCCGGCGGCCATTGCGCGCCTTCGTGATCTCGAAGGCGTCGAAGAGTTGCCCGGTCACCGTGCGTGCCTCGAAGCGCAGCGACTGCGGCGACACGGTGATGACCTGATAGAGCTGCAGGTTGGCACCCGTGCGGGTGGCCCAGGTGCGATCCCTGGCGACCTCGTACATCTTCGGGCCGCTCACCGACACGACGTAGATGGTGCCGGCTTCCTCACGACGCGGTGCACCTTCGCGCAGGCTTTCGCCGCGCGCGTAAGTGTGATCGTGGCC
>DATJTM010000013.1:0-3592 GCA_035503395.1 Luteitalea sp. | reverse complement strand
ATCCACTCGTTCGCCCGCCCCGACGAAGCGCGGGTGACGCATGTGGCAATCGACCTCCAGGCCGACTTCGGCGCGCGCGTACTGCGGGGGTCGGCGACGCTGACCATCGCCCGTCGGCCGGAGGCACGCGAGGTGATTCTCGACACGCGCGGACTGACCATCTCGCGCGTGCTCGACGAGCGTAACCAGCCGCTGACGTTTCGACTCGACCCCGAGGTGCCGCTGCTCGGCCAGCCGCTCGTGATCACGCTGCCGAGCAGCGGCGATCGCATCGTGGTCGTCTACGAGACGCGACCGGACGCGGCGGCGCTGCAGTGGCTGGCGCCGACGCAGACCGCCGGCAAGACGCATCCGTATCTCTACTCGCAGGGCCAGGCGATCCTGACCCGCACGTGGTTGCCGACGCAGGACAGCCCCGGCATTCGCCAGACCTACACGGCGCGGCTCTCGGTGCCGCGGCCGCTGACGGCGGTGATGGCCGCCGAGATGCTGACACCCGGCGGGAACGACGCTGGCGACGGCCGGCGCAGCTTCGAGTTCCGGATGGACCAGCCGATTCCGCCGTACCTGATCGCGCTGGCGGTCGGCGACATCGCGTTCCAGTCGCTCGGCCCGCGCACCGGCGTGTACACCGAGCCGGCGATGCTGACGCGCGCGGCCAGCGAGCTCGTCGACCTCGAACGGATGGTGACGGCAGCCGAGGCCCTGGGAGGCCCCTATCGCTGGGGCCGGTACGACGTGCTGGTTCTGCCGCCATCGTTCCCGTTCGGGGGCATGGAGAATCCGCGCCTGACGTTCGCAACGCCGACCATCCTGGCCGGCGACCGCAGCCTCGTGTCGCTGCTCGCACACGAACTCGCGCACTCGTGGTCCGGCAACCTCGTGACCAACGCCACCTGGGGCGACTTCTGGCTCAACGAGGGATTCACGACGTACTTCGAGAACCGGATCATGGAGGCGCTCTACGGTCCGGAGCGCGCGGCGATGCTGGCCGTGCTCGGCCGCAACGAGTTGGCCCGTGAACTGGCGACGCTGCCTGCCGCCGACACGAAGCTGTCGCTCGATCTCAAGGATCGTGACCCCGATGACGGGATGAATTCGATCGCGTACGAAAAGGGCGCGGCGCTGATCTACACGATCGAGAAGGCGGCCGGCCGCGACCGCTTCGACCCGTGGCTCCGCGGCTACTTCAATCGTCACGCCTTCACGTCGATCACGGCGCCGCAGTTCGTGCAGGACCTGCAGCAGGAACTCGTGCGCGACGACAAGGCGCTCGCGGCGCGCATCGACGTCGAGCGCTGGCTGAACCAGCCAGGGCTGCCGGACTCCGCCGCCGTCCCGGCGTCGCCTGCGTTCACGCAGGTCGACGCGGAGGCACGACGCTTCGCCGGCGGCGCCACCGCCAACAGCCTGCAAGTCAAGGGCTGGACGCCACAGCAGTGGCAGCACCTGCTGGAGACACTGCGCCCGGTGAAACTCACTCCGGCGCAGCTCAAGGACCTCGACGCCACCTACGGACTCAGTGCCTCGGGGAACAGCGAAATCCTGTTCGCCTGGCTGCGAGTCGCCGTCGCCCGCCAGTACGACCCGGCGGTGCCTGCCGTCGAACGCCTGCTCACGAGCCAGGGACGACGAAAATTCCTGCGGCCGCTCTACGAAGACCTGATGCAGACGCCGTGGGGTCAGCCGATCGCCCGTCGGACGTACGCACAGGCCCGCTCGACGTACCACGCCGTGTCCGCGCAGACGCTCGACGCCATCGTCAAATAAAGGGCTCGCCGGGTACCGGGTACCGGGTACCGGCAATCAGGTCAAAGTCAGAAGTCGAAAGGCCAAAGTCAGAAGGCCCGAACCTCACGACGGGCGTGTTGGCAGCTGCTCGATGTCCGTGAAGACCGGCTTTCCCAGCTCCATGGCCCGTGCGACGTCGAGGTCGGCGCCGCGTGAGTCGCCAGGAATCCGCAGCACCGCATCGCAGCGCTCGAGCAGGCGATGGGCCACCGGGTACTGGTAGGCGCTGAAGACCGCGTCGCCAGGCGCCTGCCCGCCCGCCGCCTCGATGATCGGCAGTGCGACCCACTCCCCCACCATCGGCACGTGACCACGGTCGTAGATCGGCAGCGCGAAGCTCTCGAGTCGTGCCCGATTGGCCGCGATCCGGTTGGGGTCGCCGTCGGTACCCGACAGGTACGGACCACAAATCAGCACGAGCATCGGCGAGGTATGGGACGGGGTGACATCGGTGTGCATGGCTACTTCCTCCTGCCATCAATCATGCACGATCGTGCATTTTCATGCAACATCGTGCAACTACGCTGTGGGATGATCTCCCCCACGCGCCGGGCCGGCCTGGTCGAGCATGACTGCAGACGTAGAGGCACTGCCGACTCGCCGCGACCCGACTGCCGCCTCCCGACTGCCGACTGCCGACCGTGCTGACCTCGCAACGCAAAGCCCTCATCCTCGAGCGTCTCGCCCGCGACGGGCAGATCGTCGCCAAGGCCCTGGCGGCAGAGCTCGGCACGTCGGAAGACACCATCCGGCGCGACCTGCGCGAGCTGGCGCAGGCGGGCCGCCTGCAGCGTGTGCATGGCGGCGCGTTGCCAGCGTCGGCCGCCGATGGCGATCTGCGCGTGCGGACAGCGATCTCGACCGACGACAAGGTGGCACTCGGTCGCGCCGGCGCGGCCTTGATTCGCAGTGGGCAGGTCGTGATCCTCGACGGCGGGACGACGGCACTGCAGGTCGCACGGCACCTGTCCCCGTCGTTGCGGGCGACGATCGTCACCCATAGTCCGACGGTGGCGATCGAAGCGGCGGCGCACCCGCACGTCGAGGTCCGCATGCTCGGTGGCCTGCTGTTCCGGCACTCGATGGTGAACGTCGGCGCGCAGGTGATCGACGCCGCAGCGCGCGTTCGTGCCGACCTGTACTTCCTCGGCGTGACCGGCGTCCATCCCGAGGCCGGTCTCAGTACCGGCGACGCCGAAGAAGCCGAAGTGAAGCGCGCGCTCCATCGTCAGGCGGCCGAATCGATCGTCCTCGCCTCGCACGAGAAGCTGCTGGCGGCCTCGTCGTTTCTCGTGGCGCCGCTGGCCGAGATCGCGCGACTGGTTGTACCGGACGACACGGCGCCGCGCACCATCCGCGCGCTGCGCGCCGCCGGGGTGGCGGTCGTCACGGCGGGAGCCAGTGCTGCCGCTACCATGGACGGATCGGAGGCCGGGCCCGGCGATCGTCGTCGCGGCGGCTCCCGGCAGGGGCATTCGTGAAGATCGCGACCTGGAACGTCAACGGCATCCGCGCGCGCGGCGGCCAGCTCGAACAATGGCTCGACGCCGAGCGACCCGACGTGATGTGCCTGCAGGAGATCAAGGCCAGCCGCGATCAGGTGCCGATGACGCTGGCCGCTCGTGACGACTACTGGACCTGCTGGCATGGGTCCGGCGGTTACTCGGGCGTCGCCCTGCTCGTGCACCGCGATCTGGCCGGCACCACCTGCGAAGCGACGCACCCGGCGTTCGACTTCGAATACCGCGTCGCCTCGGTGTTACGTGACGACCTCGAGGTCCTGAGCGTGTACGTGCCGAAC
>DATJTM010000012.1:0-5267 GCA_035503395.1 Luteitalea sp. | reverse complement strand
CCTCGCAACGCGTCTGCTCGAAGTTGCCGCCGACCGTGAGCAACAGCTTGTTGCCGTCGAGCACGAAGGTGGAACGGGCCAGCGCGGTGCCGAAGAACGTGCGATTGCTCTTGCGCAGGTTGTCGACGAGCCGCTCGATCGATCCGGCCGGCGCTGCGTCGGCATCAGCGGCCGCGGTCTCGGTTGGTGCGGGTGGCGGCTCCGGCGGTGGCGCTGACGGGCGCGACGGCGGTGCAGGCGCAGGCGCGGGGCGAGCGGCTGGTGCCACATCGGCTGGCACCGGCGCCGGAGGCGCAGGAGCAGGCCGCGACGACGTCACCGCGGCGGCGGCACTGGTCGCCACCTGACGGGCCTGTTCGGCCAGGCGCCGCAGCGCACTGCCCGGCGCGCCGCTGTTGCCAGGCGGTGGCGCACTTGGGCGCGACGGTGGCGCGGGGCGGTTCGCCGATGCCACAGGGGCTGACGGACGCTCACCGGACATCGCCGGCAGTGGTCGGCCGCCCCCGAGCGCTGCGAGGACGTCGGCGATCGGCGCCAGATGCCCCAGGTGAATCCAGCGCAGCAACGCCATCTCGAGGTGATGCCGCGGCTGGGTCGCGAAGCGGACGTCCTGCTCCGCCTTGGCGAGCACGTCGAAGGCGCGCAGCAGATCCTCGCGCGAGAAGCGCGCCGCGAGTGCCGACAACCGCGGCGCATCGGCGGCCAGCTCGGGCTCTTCGAGGCGCGACGGATCGACGCTCACGACCATCAGGTCGCGGACCAGCGCCGTCAGGTCGCGGATGACGAGCTTCAGATCCTGCCCCGATTCGACGAGTCGCCCGACCGCATCGAACACGTCGGCGGCGCGGCCATCCGCGACGATCTCGATCATGTCCATCAGCACGTCGCGGCCGATGAGGCCGAGCACCGACGCGACGTCGGCGGCGCTGATCCGATCGCCGGCAAACGCGATCACCTGATCGAACGCGCTCAGCGCATCGCGCATGCTGCCTTCCGCCGCACGGGCCAGCAACAGCAACGCGTCTCCGTCGGCGTCGATCCCCTCGGCTTCGGCGATGCGCGCGAGCTGATCGGCCACGCTGCGCGCGCCGATCGTCCGCAGTTCGAACTCCTGCGACCGCGAGCGGATCGTCTCCGGAATCTTGTGCAGCTCCGTCGTCGCCATCATGAAGACGACGTGCGGTGGCGGTTCCTCGATCGACTTCAGCAATGCGTTGAACGAACTGTTCGACAGCATGTGCACTTCGTCGATGATGTAAATCTTGTAGCGATCACGGGCCGGCGCGATGCCGAGGCTCTCGATGATCACTTCGCGGACGTTGTCGACGCCCGTGTGGGTGGCCGCGTCGAGCTCGATGACGTCGAGGTCGCGACCCTCGGCAATCTCGACGCAGGCATCGCAGGTGCCGCACGGATCCGCGGTGGGGCCGTGCTCGCAGTTGAGCGCGCGCGCCAGGATGCGTGCGGTAGTGGTCTTGCCGACGCCGCGAGCGCCCGAAAAGATGAACGACTGCGCGATGCGGCCGCGCGCGATCGCGTTGCGCAGGGTCTGGGTCACCCCGATCTGCCCGACCACATCGTCGAAGCGCTGGGGGCGCCACTTGCGGGCGAGCACCTGGAAGGGACGAGACACGTGCGTGCGGTAGCGCTCCGTAGGTCAGCCGGGGGCCGACATGGAACCGGGATCGATCCCACCGCGACCCGGAGGCCCCATACACACGGCAGGCTCCCCTTAGCGCTGCTACCTTCCGGTCCTGACGCGGTTCGGGGTCTGGCGTTGCACAGGCTCCGGACCGCGGTGCGAGCGACCCCGGCCGGCGGGCCGACTGGCCCGAACGGCCAGTGTAGTACAGCAGCCGCCCGGCGGCCTACCGCCTCACTGGGACCTGAGCGCGGCGGCCGGGTCGGTCCGCGCGGCCCGGCGGGCCGGCACGTCGCTGGCCACGAGCACCACCACCGCCATGCCCACCACAAGTACGCCGAACGTGAGCGGGTCGGACGGCGACGTGCCGATGAGCAGGCCGACCTGCTGCACCAAGCGTCCCATGACCCATGCCAGCAGAGTCCCGCCGGCCGCACCGGCCACGCCCAGCCAGGCCGCCTGACGCAGCACGAGCGTGCGCACCGAGCGACGTGACGCGCCAAGGGCGATGCGGACGGCAATCTCGCGCGTCCGCTGCGCGACAACGAAGGCGATGACGCCGTAGAGCCCGAGCGCGGCCAGCAATGCGCCGAGGCCACCAACCGCACCAGCGGCGGCGGCCGCGAATCGCTGCGGCAGCAGGCTGAGGAGCGCCGCGTCTTCGAACGACTCGATCCGTACGACCGGTAAGCGAGGCTCGACGCGAGCGATCGCCTGACGCACCTCGGCGGCGACCTGCCGCCCCGGCATCGTCGAGAGATAGAAGTGCACGCGCGCATCTGGCGCCTGCGCGAAGGGTCGATACACCATCGGGCGGGCCGGCTCACTCACGTAGCGATAGCGGGCATCGTGCACGACGCCGACGACGGTCAGAATCCGCTCGATCCCTGTGGCGGCGTCGGTGTGCCACAACTGCCGCCCGACCGTCTGCCCGTCGGGCCACGCACGCCGCGCGAAGGTCTCGTTGACGATGGCCACATCGGGGCTGCCCTGGCGATCGACCGACGCGAAGGCACGGCCCGCGCGTATCGGCAGACCTACCGCCTCGAAGAAGTCCGGCGAGACGATGTCCCAATCCACCATGGCCATGGCGTCGCCACCCGACTGTGCCGACGCCGTACGGACGGCGCCGAGACTCGTGGAGTCTCCACGCAACGGGACCGTGCGGCCGTGCCCGACGGCCCGAACGCCGCCGATGGTCCGCAGTTGCTCGTCGATCTGTGCGACCAGCGTCGGCGATGCGGCGCCATCGCGTTCGAGCATGCTGGTGTCGAGCGACACCAGCGTCACGTCCTGGAGCTGGAAACCGATGTCGACGAGCGCCGCCGCGTGCAGGGTACGTACGAGGAGCCCGGCCGTGATGGCCATGGCCAGCGACAACGCCACCTGCGCGACGACCAGGCCGTTTCGCAGGCGCAGGCGGGCTCGTGCCTCGGTGGCCGCGCGGCCCGCGAACATCGGAGACAGATCCGCCGCGAGCGCGTGCCGTGCGGGTGCGAGTCCGAACAGGAACCCACTGCCAGCGACGACCACGATGCCCACGAGGAGCGTGCGGTACGACAACGCCACGTCGATGGTCATCGGGATCGGGAGGTTGGCCGGGAGCAGCCGCGGCAGAGTGGCGGTGAGCCACCACACGAGCGGCAGGGACACCACACCGGCAACCGTGAACAGCGTGACGGTCTCGAGCAACAGCTGACGCACCAGCCGCCAGCGACTCGCCCCGAGCGACAGCCGCATCGCGATCTCGTGGCGGCGAGTGGTGGCGCGCGCCAGCAGCATCCCGGCGACATTGGTGCAGGCCACCGCCAGCAGGCCCGCGGCGAGCACGGTGATCAGCGCGACGAACTTCGCAAACAGCGGCCGGGCGCGTGGCGGCAGCCGTCCGCCCTCGTCGACCGTGACCGTGTGTGCGGCCGGGATCGTCTGGTCGATGGCGCGCAGCGCGGTCATGAGGGCTGACAGTTCGGCCTGCGCCACCTCACGCGACGCACGTCCCCGGAGGCGGCCGATGCCACGCGCATCGTGCCATCCCCAGTCCTCGTTCAGGGACGCGGCAGTGAGCGGCCCACCCTTGAGGACGGCGGCGAATGCCATCGGTACCCACAGGTCCGTACCGAGCAACGTGGTGCCCTCGAAGCGCGGTTCGGCCACGCCGATGATGTCGACGGGTGTGCCGTTGAGCCGATACGGGCGATCGAGCACGCGCGGGTCGCCGTTGAGAGTCCGTCGCCAGAAGTCGTGGCTGACCACCACGACAGGTCGCGGCGACAAGGGCCTGTCTTCGTCGTCACTGAAGAATCGGCCGAGGGCCGGCCGCACCTGCAACACGTCGAAGTAGTTGGCCGACACCGGTCGGCCGTAGACACGCGACACGTCATCATCGGCCGCGAAACTCAGTGGCGCGGCATTCCTCGTCGCCGCCGCCATCGTCACCGTCGTCGACTGACGGCGCAGGGCATCGAAGATCGTGAATGTCAGCGGCGAGTCGCCGACGCCGTGCGTGCTCCTGGCGATGTCGACGAGACGGTGTCCCTGCCGCACGCCGGGGCCGGCCTGCACGAAGAGCGCGTCGGCGATCGCGACGATCGTGGAGAAGGCGGCGAGTCCGATCGAGAGCGACACGATCGACGACACGGCGAAGATCGGCGACCACCGCAGCAGACGGACCGCGTAACGGACATCGCAGGCGGCGTCGCGCACCCAGATCGATGGCGCGACGCGCGAGCGCTCTGGGCCGCCGACCCGCTCGATCGTCCCGAACCACACGGCCTGCACGACCGTGGCGAGCCAGAGCACGACGACGGCCACTCGCCCGCGCGCCTGCGCGGCCTCGTACTCGTCGTCGAAGTCCTCGGCCATGGCCGCACCGAAGCGGGATCGGAAGTGCAACGGGTACGCCGTCCGCAGGAGCAGCGCGTAGAGCCGTTCGTGAAGGTTCCGGCGGCGCGGCGAGGCCATCACGCCAGGTCCTTGCCGAGGCCGGGTCCGAGCGCGTCGAGCGTGACCATGACGTCGGCCAGATACCGTCGCTCGTGATCGAGGGCACGACGGCCACTGGCGGTCAGTCGGTAGTCGACGCCGCGCCGGCTGTCCTCCACCTTCCGTCGTCGCGGCGCCTCGGCAACGAGGCCCTCGTCGATCAGCGCGGCGAGATGGCGATAGAGGGAGCCCGTGCGCAGTCGCAGGCGGCCGCCGGACTGCTCGCCCACTGCCTGCATGAGGGCGTAGCCGTGCAGGTTCTGGTGTGCGAGCGCAAGGAGGATGTGGAAGACGACGGGCGCCAGCGGCGCCTTCGTATCCGAGCTGGACATGTCCGAATTAGACATGTCCGAATTGTACGCGACTGGTCGACGGGATGTTTCATCCTCGCGATGTGAGGCGTCAAGGTTCAGCGCGACGCTTCCGCCGCCCTGGCCCGGTCTGGCGGCTACGAGTTGGCGAGCAGGCCGTACAGTTCCGGACGGCGGAACCGGAAGGTGTACTCGAACGCCGATCGCGCGGCGAGCTGGGACTCGCGGGACAGGTCAGCGACGGTAAGGCCGTCGGCGACGTCAGTCTGCGCGGCAAGGACGTCGCCGGACGGACCGACGATGAGGGCGCCGCCGCCGAACGTCTGCGCCAC
>DATJTM010000011.1:0-5368 GCA_035503395.1 Luteitalea sp. | reverse complement strand
GGCCCAGAACTCCGCTGTCCACGGCATCGGACCCGGCGTCGGGACGAATCCCCCCGCTTCGAGGATGCGGCGCTTGAACTCGAAGGCCTGTGGGTCGCCGTAGAGGAGCCAGGCGCGAAGCGGGATCCAGCCCGCCACCAGCACGATGCCGACCCCGATCCACACCAGGCGTATCGCCAGCGTTCGCCACCGCGTGCTTCGGGGCGTCGTCAGCAACGGCGTGACCGGCGTGAAGGTGGCGATCAGGCAGGCGGCTCCGGCCATCGGCACGAGGAATGCCGCCGTCGCCTTCACCGCATAGGCCGCGCCGATGAGCAGGCCTGTTGTCAGCAGGCGGGCGGGCGTGATGCGCTCGAGAGCAAGGCGGACCACCGCCAGCGTCGCCGCGGCCGCAAGCAGCGTCGCCGGTGGGTCGGTGGACACAGCGCCCATCACCGCGCACCACTGCGGGATCAGGGCGAGTCCGCCCGCGACTGTCGTCACGACGACGGGGTCGTCCGTGACCCGGAAAGCCAGCCGCGCCACCAGCCAGGCAGTGGCTACCGCCATCAACGCGGACACCGCGCGCAGCAGGGCCAGCGCCCGGTGCCCGGTGCGATCGCCCGTCGGCTCGGCATGCTGATAGATCGTCGGCTCGGTGCCCTGCGCCTGCAGGCGCGAGCGGGCATTCAGCCGCAGTTGCGGGGCCGCCGCGTGCAGGCCGGTGGCGCGCAGGACGGCGGCCGCGCCGAGGTAATACAGCGGCTGCTGCACCCACTCGTATGAAGAGGCCCGCCATTCGCTGTCGGGCGACGGCACGTCGCGTGGCAAGCCGCCGGTCGTCGCGACATACCGCGCGTACTGCAAGTGCGCCAGTTCGTCGGGCGGTTCGAAGGGCGGTACGACCAGCGCGTAGGTGACGGTCGTCGCTCCCACGAGGAGAGCCACGAGTGGCAACCGACCCGCGGCGAGCAGGTCCAGTGTCCAGGCGGTCGCTGGTGCTCGCGCACGGCTCCCCCAGGCGGCCGCGAGCAGACCGATGCCGCCCATCACCACCACCGTCGCGATCACGACGGTCCACGTGCGCGCGTCGGAACCCGCGTCGAAGGCACACGCGAGGTTCCCGAACCAGGCGTGGTCGAACATCTCGAGCGTGATCGGACGGCGCGGCTCCAGCGCTACCGACGAGCCAACGGGAGGCGGCCCGCCGAACCCATCCTCGAGGCGCACACTGAGCGTGAGTGCTTCGCGCCAGCCTGCCGCAACGCCGTCGTCCATGCGCAGTCGCACCGGCCGCGACCCGGAGACGCGGATGGTCGTCCCGCTTGCGCCAGTCGTCCGTGGCTCGCCGCGCGGGCCCAACGTCCGCCGGAAGTAGTCGATGGCGAGATGGCCCGTCGACCCCGGCCCGGGATGCAGGATGATGGCCCGCACGTCACAGGCGGGCAGCCACACGGTGAACTCTCGTGGCGACCCGCTGAAGACCAACGGGGCCCCTGACCAGGCCGCGCGTCCGCGCGGATCAATGTGGCGAAGCCGGAGGAAGGACAGTCCGCAGGCGGCAACCAGGACGCCGACGATGAGCAGCGTCAGGACCCGTCGTGTGATGCGCTGCGCGGCAGAGAGCGGCACCGTGGCCGGCGGCATGGCGGTGTACCTTACCACTCGCATGGAGCGTGCTTCGTGATCGTCGACGTCGTCGTCGCGGCTGGCGGCCAGGGCCGCCGCCTCGGTGGCGCCACCGCCAAGCAGTGGCTGCCGCTCGGCGATCGCACCATCTTCGAGCGGAGCGTCGCGGCGTGCGCCGTTTCGTCGCGCGTGCGTGGTGTCGTCGTGGTCGTGCCGGCCGACGACGTGAAGGACGCGGAAGTGCTGGCGCGTGCAGCGGCCGGCGGAAAGTTCCTCGGGATCGCTGCCGGCGGGGCGCGACGGCAGGATTCGGTCGCGGCTGGTCTCGCGCTCGTGCCGCCGGATGCCGACGTCGTGCTGATCCACGATGCGGCGCGTCCGTTCGTCGACGTGCCGACGATCGAGCGCGTGATCGATGGCGCGCGCACCTGTGGTGCGGCCATCGCCGTGGCGTCGGTGCACGACACGGTGAAGCGGGTGGAGGCTCGCGACGATGGGCGGTGGATCGCGGGCACGATCGCGCGCGAGTCGCTGGCGCTGGCGCAGACGCCGCAGGGCTTCCGGCGCGACGTACTGTCCCAGCTGATGACGGCAATGACGGCTCCCACAGAAGCGACCGACGAGGCGTCACTCGCCGAGCGGCTGGGCCATCGCGTGCTCGCCGTCGAAGGGCATCCCGACAACGTGAAGATCACCACCGAAGCCGACCTCGCTCGCGCCCGACGGGCACTTGGCGGAAGTCCCTTGCCGACGACGCGGATCGGCCTCGGCTACGACTCGCATCGCTTCGCCGATGGCCGGAACCTGGTCATCGGCGGCGTGCCTGTACCCAACGAGCGCGGCCTCGCCGGCCACTCCGATGGCGATGCGGTGTGCCATGCCGTGACCGACGCCGTGCTGGGCGCGGCGGGCCTCGGCGACATCGGCCGCTGGTTCCCCGACACCGATCCCGCGTGGAAAGACGCCGACAGCCTGCAGCTGCTGCGCGACGCCTTCGCTCGCGTCCGCGACGCCGGCTGGTCGGTCGGCAACCTCGACATCGTCGTCATCTGCCACCGCCCGAAGATCGGCCGCCTCGCCGACGCCATCCGCACGTCGCTGGCCATGGCACTGGACACGACACCAGATCGCATCAGCATCAAGGGCAAGACGCCCGAAGGCACGACCGCACTCGAGGACGCGCTCATCGTCCACGCCGTCGCGCTGCTGACCCGCTGAACCCGGCACCCCGAACCCGGTACCCGGCGCCCCGCCTGCGCGTCGACTACTGCCGACTGCCCACCGGCCAACTGCCGTCTTCCCGCTCTGATTCGCCTCACCGGACGTGCCGCTGTCCGTCGAACTGAAGTTCGACGGCTACGTCGGTTGGTGGGGGCCGTCGACTGCCGACGTCGACTGCCGACTGGCCGACCGGCCGACTGCCGATAAAATGGTCTGATGCGCGTCCGCTTCGCTCCCAGTCCGACGGGTCACCTTCACGTCGGCAACGCGCGCACGGCGCTCTTCAACTGGCTGCTGGCCCGCGGACAGGGCGGCACGTTCGTCCTGCGGCTCGAGGACACCGACGAGGCGCGATCGACGGCCGCCTCCGCCGACGGCATTCTCGAGGACCTGCGCTGGCTCGGACTCGATTGGGACGAGGGACCGGACCGCGGCGGGGAGTACGGTCCGTATCGGCAGACCGAGCGGCTTCCGCTGTATCGCGAACAGGCCGCACGCCTGCTCGCTGCCGGTCGGGCCTACTACTGCTTCTGCTCACCCGAGGCACTCGAGGCATCGAGGCAAGCGGCCCTGCGCGACGGCCGTACGCCACGTTACGCGGGCACCTGCCGGCACATCGATCCGGCGCTCGCGCAGTCGCGCGTCGATGGCGGAGAGCCCGCGGCCATCCGCTTCCACATCGCCGAGACCGAGGCGGTGACCTTCACCGATCTCGTGCGCGGTGCGATCACCACCGACATCGAGCAGATCGGCGACTTCGTCCTGCTTCGTCAGAACGGATTGCCGGCCTACAACTTTGCGGTCGTCGTCGACGATGTGGCGATGGGCATCACGGTGGTGGTTCGCGGCGAGGACCACGTGCCGAACACGCCGCGACAAATCCTCCTGTACCGAGCGCTTGGCGCCGAGGCACCGGCCTTCGCGCATCTCTCGCTGGTGCTGGGGCCCGATCACGCACCGCTGTCGAAGCGGCATGGCGCGTCGAGCGTGGCGGATTTCCGGGCCCGCGGCATCCTGCCCGAAGCGCTGCGCAACTACCTCGCGTTGCTCGGTTGGTCGCCCGGCAACGACGAGGAGATCGTCCCGCTCGACGAACTCGCGCGCCGCTTCCGGGTCGAAGACGTTACGAAGAGCGCCGGCGTGTTCGATCCCGACAAGCTCGCGTGGATGAACCGCCATTACGTCAAACAGGCCACTGCCGATCGCATCGCGTCGTTGCTGGTGCCGCATCTGACGACCGCGGGCTACCTCGCTCCCGAGGGCGCGGCCGACGATGCGCGCCGCGCATTCCTCGAAGCCTGCGTCCCGGTGATTGCGGGCACGGTGGACCAGCTCGCCGACGCGCCTGCGCGGCTGCAGTCGGTGTTCGAGGCCTCGTCGGTGGATGACGTCGTGCGCCATCTCGACGCCGAGGGCCCGGCGGCTGCCGAGGCGGCGCGTGCCGTGGTCGTGGCGTTCGCGCAGGTGTCGAGTGGCCGGCCGCGACTCACGCGGGAGTCGTTCCGGGAAGCGGCGCAGCAGGTGCGGCAGATGACGGGGCAGAAAGGGCGCGCGCTGTTCCACCCGATCCGGCTCGTGCTCACCGGTGCCGACAGCGGCCCCGAACTCGATCTGCTCGTTCCCGCGATCGAACTCGGCGCGGAACTCCCGCCGTCGTCCGGCGTGCCGGCCATCGCGGGCTGCCGCGAACGCGCGGCCCGTTGCGCCGCGGCGTTGGCGGGCGCCTGAGCCGTGGCTCCCATCGTCATCGTCGGCGTGCACCCGGTCCGGGAAGCCCTGCGTGCGGGCGGGGTACGCGAGGTGCGCGTAGGCCCGCGGGCCGACGCGCGCGTGGCCGAGATCGTCCGGCTCGCTGAAGTGAAGGGCGTGCCGGTGCGACGCGTGGACGTGGCTGAACTCGACCGCCTGGCGGATGGCGAGCGGCACCAGGGCATCCTGGCGACGCTGGGCGACGCGCCGAAGCGCTGGACGATCGAGCAGCTCGTGGCTGTCGACCCCCAACCGCTGATCGTCTTACTGGATGGAGTCGAAGATCCGCACAACGTCGGCGCCATCCTGCGCACCGCCGATGCGGTCGGCGCGACCGGGGTGGTGCGACAGGAACGGCACGCCGCGGCCCTGGGGCCGGCCGCCGCTCGCGCCTCGGCCGGTGCGCTGGCGCACGTCCGGATTGCCGACGTGGTGAACATCTCTCGCGCCATCGAGACGCTGAAGGCCATGGGCGTATGGGTGGTCGGGCTGGACGCCGAGGGGGCGCAGCCATACGACCGGATCGACTTCCGGCCGCCGACGGCACTGGTGGTGGGCGCCGAAGGGGAAGGATTGCGGCGGCTCGTGCGCGAACACTGCGATTTCATCGCGGCGCTGCCGATGCGCGGTCACGTCAGCAGCCTGAATGTCTCGGTGGCGACCGGCGTGGTGCTTTACGAAGCGCTCCGCCAGCGGCAGGGAGGGGCGCCGAACGCCTGATGAAGGCTGGACGCGGGCGTGGCGCGATGCTACACTCTCCTCCTTTGTCCGGCTGGCGTAGCTCAGTCCG
>DATJTM010000010.1:0-3691 GCA_035503395.1 Luteitalea sp. | reverse complement strand
AGGTCCTGCCAGAAGTTCGTGAGCTGGAGGGCCGTGCAGACGGCGTCGGACTGCCGCGCCGCCTGCTCGTCGTGCACCCCCGCGATCCCGAGCACCAGTCGCCCGACCGGATTGGCCGAACGCCGGCAATAGTCGAGCACGTCGTCCCAGGTGCCGTAGCGGGTGGTGACGACGTCCTGCGCGAAGGCGGAGAGCAGGTCGTCGAAGAGCGAGGGAGCGAGCCGACACGAGGCGATGGTCGCGTGCACCGCGAGAAACGTCGCACGGACATCGGCGGCGGGCACGTGGCCGACGTCGATCGGGTCGCCAACGGCATCGGGCCCACCGGCTCGCAACCCGCGCCACGTGTCCAGCCACGCGAGCCGCTGCGCAGCGGTGGCTGTTCCTTCATCCGCGAAGTCGTCGGCGGCGCGCGCGAAGGCGTAGACCGCCGCGACGTGTGGCCGCATCGCAGCCGGCAGCAGGCGCGACGCCACCGGGAAGTTCTCGTAATGCGCGGCGGCGATCTGCTCGCACCGCGCGTAGGCGTCGGAGAGGGTCACAGAGAATTTCAGGATTTCAGAATTTCAGAATTTCACCAGCAACGCCACAGGTCGGGCATCGTCATTCACATCGCGAGGGCGCTGCGGGCAGCGCACTCGGCGGCGAAAGAGGATCGATAACCACGAGGGCTGGCGGTTCCATTGATTCGTGCAAGGCCTGACGATGCTGATGAAATTCCTGCAATCCTGAAATTCTGCAATTTCTTCTGTGGCTATACTGCCTTGTGCCTCGTCAGTCCGGGCCGCTGCAGCCGCTGCCCGACGCCAACGCCCGCCGACGTTTCCGGACCACCCTGCTCACCTGGTATCGCGCGCAGGGTCGCGACCTGCCGTGGCGGCGCACCAGCGACCCGTACCACATCCTGGTTTCCGAAATCATGCTGCAGCAGACGCAGGTGGATCGCGTGCTGCCCAAGTACCAGGAGTGGCTCGAGAAGTATCCGTCGTTCGAAGTGCTCGCTGCGGCCCCTGAAGCCGACGTGGTCGAGACCTGGCGTCCGCTCGGGTACAACATCAGGCCGCGGCGCCTGCAGTCGATCGCGCGCGAGGCCGTCGCGACCTACGGCGGGCAGTTGCCGTCGGACCACGACACGCTGCTGTCGTTCAAGGGCATCGGCGCCTATACCGCCGGCGCCGTCCTCAGCTTCGCGTTCGGGAAGCGGGCGGCCATCCTCGACACCAACGTGGCGCGTGTGTTGTTCCGCGTCTTCGTCGGCAGCGGCGAGCCGAAGTCGCACGCGATGGTGAAGCACCTCTGGGAGCTGTCGCGAGCCGTGCTGCCGCACAAGCACGTGTTCGACTTCAACCAGGCGCTGATGGATTTCGGCGCCACGGTCTGCACGGCGCGCAAGCCGCAGTGCCTGTATTGCCCGATGCGCCGTTCGTGCGCGCATCGCGGCACTGCCGCAGCAACGACCCCGGAATCATAGGGCGCAGCGTGGAACCGGCCGACAAGTCGGCCGGCTACGAATCGATCAATTCGTAGCCCGCGGACTTGTCCGCGGGTTCAGTCTCAGTCAGCGAAGCAACGTCTACGAAACTGGGTCCGCCTTGATTACGCGCGGGGCGATGACGTTGTAGTAGACGTAGTGCGCCGGGCCGATGAACGCATACGCGAAACCCGCTGCGGCCGGTGCCCAGCGCCACGGCGTGTACGTCGCAATCGCCATCGACAGCACGCCGATCGTGACGTACACGAAGCAGGCGCCCAGATGCAGGCGCAGCTCGTACAGGTTCACGCCGGGTTCCGGCTCCTGCCGCAGCCGCGACAGCGCATGCCAGTGCAGCGCCGCGATCAACAGGAACAACGCGACGAAGCCGGCGCCATACATCAGCATCAGCTGCGGCATCTGCGCATCGCTCACGCCATCCGGCCGGCCGCCGAACATCACCCCGCGCGGCCCGATCAGCATCGTCATCAGGAACTTCAGTGGATACACGTAGAACAGCACGACGAACAGCAGGACGCCGTTGATCCAGATCGTCAAGCCGTCGTGCACGCCGTAGCGCCGGAAGAAGTTGTGATGCTCCTGCCAGATCAGCAACAGGATGGCGAACGACGCGGCGAACGCCGGCAGCGCCCGCACGCTGTTCATCATGTCGCCGAAGGTGCGCGGCACTTCCAGCGACACCACCAGCAGCGTCAGCGCGAAGCCGAACACGGCATCGCTGAAGGCCTCGATGCGCGCGACGTCACGGGAGATGGGCATAGAGACTCACGACGGGAACCGGGAACCGGGAACCGGGAACCGGGAACCGGGAACCGGGAACCGGGAACCGGACAGCAGTATCGGGTACGGGGTACCGGGTACGGGGTACGGCACGTGCGGTGCGGTACGGTTCGCGTGGGGCGAATCTTACCCGTATCGCTCGGGCGACGTCAGCAGCGCCACGAGATCGGCGTCGGCTTCCGGCAGCGGCAGCGAGGCCAACTCCGTTCGCGACACCCAGCGCATCTCCTGGCCCAGTTGCGGACTGGGTACCGTCGTCAGCGTCGTCGCGAAGAAGTTGAGCGTGACGTGGACCTCGGGATACGCGTGCGCGGTCGTGAGGAGCAGAGCCCCGACGACGGCGTCGCATCCGAGTTCCTCGTGCAGTTCGCGGCGCAGCGCTTCCTCGGCGGTTTCGCCCGCTTCCTGCTTGCCGCCCGGGAACTCCCAGCGACCGGCGAGATGAGCGTCGGCGGCACGGCGCGTCATCAGGAACGCGTCGTCGCGCTCGATCACCGCGGCGCTGACGACGATGGCCCGCATCAGGGAAGGCGGGCGACGAGCGCGTCCGTCGTGTCGACACGCACGGTGGTGCCCGGCTCGGTCGCATCGCGATGCAGCATCGCGATCGCCAGGGCACGCTGGCGCGCCGGTGACCAGCAGGCGCTCGTCACCGTGCCCACGGCCTTCTCGCCCAGGGTGACGCCGGTGCCGGCCGGCCAGGCGTCGGTGCCGGCCGTGGCCGACTCGAGCCACACGAGACGACGCGCGACCCGTCCCTGACCGCGATGCAGAATCCGGATGACGATCTCCTGCCCCACGTAGCAACCCTTGTCGTGGTTGATGGCGCGCGACTCGATGCCAGCTTCGAGCGGGATCGTGTCTTCGTGCATGTCGACGCCGAAACGAGGACGGCCGACCTCGATGCGGGCAGTCTCGATCAGGCGATCCCCGGCCTGCGGCACGCGGGCCGCCAGGGCCTCGCGCCAGCTTGCTGCGTGGGCGACCGGCGCCACGAGGTCGAAGCCTGACTCACCGAATTCGCGCGACGCGGCCACGAATCCCCCGTCCACGCCGGCGGCAAGCTGGGCATGTTCGGGGAGGCCTTCGAGTGCGGCCGCGGTGAGACCGGTCACGGCAGCAACGACTGCCACCGCCCCGGGCCCGACCACCGTCACCGTGTCGATGGCGGACGACACGTCGGAGACGGTGACGTCCTCCATGATGATGAATTGATCGAGGCGGCTCAGGAGATCGCTACGGGCGGCGGCGGCAGTCTCGGCCAGGAACTCCATGCCAGTGCGCCGGAACACCCGCAGGTCCGCCACCATGCGGCCCTGTGGCGTCAGATAGGCGGCATAGGCGCCCTGGCCGTCGGCCAGCGCCTTCACGTCCTGGGTCAGCAACCCCTGCAGCCAGTCGGCGGCGTCCGGGCCCTGG
>DATJTM010000009.1:0-8452 GCA_035503395.1 Luteitalea sp. | reverse complement strand
CGATGTCGAAGCGGCGGCTCGTGCGTTGCGCGGCCTCGCCCAGCGCCGCGCGACGGGCCGGGTCACGCTCGAGGGCGACGACGGCATCGGCCAGTTCGCGGGCCTGGGCCTTGGGCACGACCAGCGCGTCGACGCCGTCCCGCAGGATCTCGCACAGCCCGTCGGCGTCGGTCGACACGATCGGCTTGCCCATCGCGAGCGCCTCGAACGAGGTCAACGGCGTCCCTTCCCACAGCGACGGGAAGACGACCTGGTCGAAGGCCGAGAGCACGCTGGCGACGTCGCGCTGGAAGCCGAGGAAGTGCACGCGATCGCTCACGCCGAGGGTCCGGGCCTGCGCTTCGAGTTCACCCTGCAGTTCGCCTTCACCGGCGATGTAGACGTGCGCGTGAGGAATCTGGTCGACGATCGGCCGCACCGCCTCGATCAGGTACTGGTTCCCCTTCGACGGCATCAGCCGGGTGACGGTGCCGACGGCGTACGTGCCGGGCGCGATCCCGAGGCTGGCGCGGGCGACCGCGATCTCCTGCGGCGACCGCGGCCGGCCGAATTCGTCGAGCGGCGCCCCGAGGTAGACGACCTTCGTCTTGTCGGCCGGCATCTTGCGGGCGTTGATCGTGAAGTCGGCCGTCGACTTCGACACCGCGATGGCCAGGTCGGTGTACGGCGCCAGCATCCGATCGGCCACCTGCTGGAACCATGGCGTGGTCGTGTGGTTGGCGTGCTCGTGCAGCAGCACCGCCGTGCCCCGCAGCGCCGCCGCGATCCGCCCGAACGTCGTCGCGCCGTAGCCGTGCAGGTGCAGCACCTGCGTGCCCTTGCGGTCCATCACCTTCTGCAGCGCGGTGAGCGTCGCCGGATCGAACTTGCCCTTGTGCAGGTAGGTGACGTCGATGCCGAACTGCTCGAGCGTGTCCTCGGAGGTGTCCTTCTTGCGCAGGCTCACCAGCGACACGTCGAAGCGCGCGGGATCGAAGCGCGGCAGCGTCCAGGCGAAGAGGCGCTTGACGCCATGCATCCGCGACCCGGTCCACCCGAGGTGGTCGCAGACGTGGAGGACCGAAATCCGTTCGCTCACAACAGTCCCTGGGCGCGATACCACGCGATGGTGCGCCGGATGCCTTCCGGCAGGTCGACGGCCGGAGCGTAGCCGAGTTCGGTGCGCGCCCGCGTGATGTCGAAGGCGCGGCTCTTGGTGTAGAAGTCGACGCGCCGCCGATACAGCGGCGGCTGGACGCGCAGCGGCACGCAGATCGCCTCGCAGGCCGCGCCCGCCAGCCAGAACGGCCACACCGGGAAATGCACCGGCAGCGGCGCCACCTTCAGCTCGGCGGCGATCATCGCGACCAGTGCGTTCAGCGTCGTGTACCGCGGCCCACCGAGGATGTACGTCCGCCCCGCCGCGGCCGGCACTTCGCCGCACAGGCGGAAGCCCTCGCACAGGTCGTCGATGTAGGTGAGGTGATAGAACACCTCGCCCGATCCCAGCACCGGAAAACGCCGACGGGAGATGCCGCGGAACATCTTCAGGAAGCGCAGATCGCCCGGGCCGTAGATGCCGATCGGACGCGCGATGACCACCTCGACACCGCCCTTGCGACCTTCGGCGCGCGCCAGTTCCTCGCCTTCGAGCTTGGTGTCCTGGTAGACGTCGCCGGGGTTGAACGGCGCCTCTTCGTTGGCAGGCGGGTTGGCCACGTGGCCGTGCACACCGCCGGTGCTGCAGTGGACGACGCGACGGGCGCCCGCGGCACGCGCGCCATCGATCACGTGCTGCACGCCCGCGACGTTGATCGCCCGGTACGCGCTGTCAGGCTGTCCGGCTTCCCGATACGTCGCCGCGATGTGGTAGACGACGTCGACGCCCTGGCAGGCTGTCGCCACCGCGGCCGCGTCGGTCAGGTCGCCTTCGACGATCTCGACGCCGAGGTCACGCAGGGCCGCCACCTCCGGCCGCGCCACGCTGCGCGGGCGGACCAGACCGCGAACCGTCACGCCGCGATGCCGCAGATGCCGCGCGAGATGGCCACCGGTGAAGCCGGTGACACCCGTGACCAGCGCGGTCATCGGGGGTCTCGTCCGCTGGCGGCAGGCCCGGTGACAGCGACGGGCCGCGGACCCGGACGTACCGATGCCAGGAGCATCGCATAGGCCCGGCGAGTGCGGGTCAGGTACGACTCGCGGCTGTAGCGCGTCTCCGAG
Source organism: Luteitalea sp. (assembly GCA_035503395.1). Taxonomy (GTDB): domain Bacteria; phylum Acidobacteriota; class Vicinamibacteria; order Vicinamibacterales; family Vicinamibacteraceae; genus Luteitalea. The sequence continues at coordinate 6,250 of DATJTM010000009.1, read as the reverse complement.
AGCGTGCGAGCCGCGGCCGCAATCCTGTCCGCTTCCGTGCGGTCGGTCAGCACGCGGGCGAGGCCATCCGCCAGGCCGTCGGCCGTCGGCGGCACGAGCACCGAGGTCTCGGGCGTCAGCGACTGCGTGTGGGTGCGCAGGTCGGTGGCGACGATCGGCCGGCCGGAGCGCAGGTACGAGTAGATCTTCAGCGGCGTGTTGGTGCCGGAGATGCGCGGCGAGACCAGCACGTCGCAGGCGTCGACGAAGTGCGGAATCTCGACCGGCGGCCGCTGGCCGGTGAAGACGAGCGGCGCACCCGCCTGCCTCGCCCGCTCGGTCATCTGCGTCACCTGATCAGGGGCGCCGCCGACGACGAGCACCGCCACGTCGGGGACGCGGGTCTTGAGCCGGACGCTGGCGTCGACGAGCAGGTCGAGTCCCTGGTACTGCTCGAAGGTGCCGGTGTAGAGCACGACCGGCTGGTCGGCACGCAACCCGTATCGCTCGCGCAGCGCCACTCGCCCTGGGCCCGGCGTTGGGTCGACGTCGCCGCCCATGACGTTCTCGATGAGCACCGCGCGATCGCCCACGCCCATCCCGTGCACCGTGTCCTGCAGGTCCTGGCAGATGGTGATGACCACCTGCGACCCGCCGACCATGTAGTCCTCCATCCGCTCGAAGCACCAGCGCAGGAACTTCGACCGCGAATACCGGAAGTTCGCCAGCTGCTGCGGCAGGCTGGAGTGCATGTCGTAGAGGTGCGGGATGCCGAGCCGGCGCCCGAGCCACACGCCGAGCACGCCCATCTCCTCGTGCGAGTGGATGGCGTCGTAACGAGTGCCGCCGAGGAAGGCGACCCGCAACGCGGTCAGCGTGAGGAACACATCGAGCACGACCTTGGTCACCGAGGGCCCAATCGGCACCGACCGGATGAACGGCGGTCGCCAGCTCCGGATGATGCGCAGGTTCGGCAGGTCGACGTCGCGGCCGATCGGATACGTCACCAGGTGGACCGTGTGGCCGTCCTCGGTGAGCGCCTTGATGCGGTGATATTCGCTGAACGGCGTGCCGCGCGGCTCGAAGAACGGCTCAGGCGCGAGCATGAGGATCCTGAGCGGCGGGGTCGAAACGGTCACGATGCTGGGGACGTGGGGCACACGGCGGGGCCGTCCTGGCGGGCCAGGCCCGGCCGCACAGTCCTCGAGTATAAACCAGCGACATCGACCGTCCGTCGTGCTACCTTCGTCACCTTCGGGTCACACGCCAGCGCGGACGTCCCGTCCCAGTCCTGACATGTCGTCTCACCCCGGCCGCGTCCGGCGCGCGTCCCTTGTCGCCATCAAGCTCAGCATCAGCGTCGGCCTGCTGATCGTCCTCTTCCGCCAGACCGACGTCGATGCGGTCATGGCGCGGCTGCGGCAGGTGGAACCGCGCTGGATCCTGCTGGCGCTGGTGGCGCAGGCCGTCCTGCTGCTCGTCAGCGGGTGGCGCTGGCGCCGGCTCCTCGTCACGCAGAACGTGCACGCCTCGACCTGGCAGCTCACGCTCTCCTGCCTCGTCGCCAACTTCTTCAACAACTTCCTGCCGAGCAACATCGGTGGCGACGTCGTGCGGATCGCCGACACCGCCAGCCTCACGGGGTCGCGCACGGTCGCCACGGCCGTGGTGCTGCTCGACCGCGTGCTCGGCTTGATCGCGCTGTTCGCCGTGGCGGCGACCGGCTCGTTGCTGCTGCGCCACGCGCTGCCGGGGACGGGCTACATCTGGATTCTGCTCGTGCTCGGCGCGGTCAGCGCCACGGTCGTGCTGGCCAAGCCGGCCCTGGTCCCCCGTCTGCTGCAGCCACTCACCCGCCTCCGCAAGGAATGGGTCAGCGAGCGTCTCGAGCGCCTGGAAGCGATGCTCGGCCGCGTCGCCGGCCACCGCATCCATCTCGCGCAGGCCTTCATCGGCGCACTCGCCGTGCAGGTCCTGGTGGTCTTCTTCTACCTGTCGGTGGCGCAGGGCCTGCACATCGACCTGCCGCTGCGCGATGCGCTCGTGATCGTGCCGGTCAGCCTGGTCATCCAACTCGCGCCGGTCTCCATCAATGGCTTCGGTGTCCGCGAAGCCGTCTTCTCCTACCTGTTCGCGCGGCTCGGTCATGCCGTCGATGCCGGCCTGGCGCTCTCGATCGCCGGCGCCGCGCTGCTGATTCTCGCGTCCCTCCCGGGCGGCCTGCTTTTTTTGATGCGGCGGGGCCTGATGATGTCGGCTCCGTCGTCCGATATCCCCTAAAGGGGAGTGTCGCTCCACGGCCAGGACGGCCGGAGTCCTCCTGCACTTCGTGAGGAACGCTCGATGAACACCACCCGCCACCTGACGCTTGCGACGATGGGCCTGTGTGTCCTGACCGTCGTGGGCTGCGAGTCCAGCAAGAGCCGTAACCCGCTCAGCCCGACGGTGGCCGGCCCGATTGCCGGCGTCACCATCACCGCGCCCAAGCCGCTCGAACCGGCCAACGGCCAGACCCTGACGTCCACCGGCACGCCGGTCTCGCTGTTGATCGAGAACGCCGCCTCGACGGGTGAGCGCCCGATCTGGCTGCAGGTCGAGGTCTCCACCGACAGCGCGTTTCAGAGCAAGGTGCACGTGGCCGACCGCGTCGCCCCGGGCGAGGGGGGCCGCACGACGTATGCCGTGCCGGTCACGCTGCCGGCGGCCGGGGCCCGGTACTTCTGGCGTGCCCGCGCCGTGGATGGGGCCAACAGCGGCGAGTTCTCGCCGGCCTCGACCTTCGTGCTGCAGGATCCGGTCTCGATCGCCCTGCCGTACCCGTCGTTCCCGGCCAACATGTCGACGGTCGATTCGCTGGCGCCGGACCTCGGCGTGTTCAACGGCAACGTCAGCGGCCCGATTGCCGGCCAGGTGACCTACCGGTTCGAGATCGCCACCGACCCGAACTTCGGCAACATGGTCGCGGTGCTGACCGTGGCGCGCAGCGGCAGCGCGACGACGAGCGTCCGTCCGAGCCAGCTGCAGTGGAACACCGGCTACTACTGGCGCGTGAGCGCGTCCGACGGCGTGGTTAGCTCACCGACCGGCGGCAGCTGGTTCTTCCGTACGCCGGCCGCCCCGGTGGCGCCGACGCCCACCCCCACGCCAACCCCCACGCCGACGCCTACGCCAACACCGACGCCAACCCCCACGCCCACGCCAACCCCGACGCCCAGCGGCCGTCGCGCGCCCGACCCGGCTCCGGGTCAGCGCCTGCCCCTGCCCAACATGTCGTCCGTGGTCGACGAGGTGGCGCGTCAGTACCCGGGAGCGCTCCGCAACTCGTGCCAGAGCCATGGGGGCAGCTGGGAGTTCATGGATCGTCTGGTCGACCGGCTGCGCAGCTACGACACGCGCTGGGGCTACAACGGCAAGCGCGGCAACGCCGGCGACCCGTCGCACGACGCGGTGGCCTACAACTTCGGCTCGGGCCGCGACGAAGGCACCACCAACGTCTACATCATCGACGTGATCGTCGGGCACTGCGGCTCCAACCCGGGGCCGGCCTTCATCGACCAGACCGGCGTGACGGCCCAGCAGGGCACGATCGGCCGCTGGACGGGACGCGGCCGCTTCTAGCGCGTCGCCGGTCCCGTTCACGTCGCAGGACCACGCGGGGTCGATGGCCGGCAGGCCGTCGACCCCGCGTTTTTCATGGGTTCGACGCCAGTCGGGCTTCGCGCTTTCGGTTGACTCCTGTCTTCAACCTATCCAACAATCGTGCGTCCGACTCCCGGCGGATTCGCGATGGCAGCCCGTAGCTGTCATCACACTTCAACCAGTGACAAGTACCAGAGGATCCGAGTGCCCCTCGGAGCGGGAGCACGACTGCCCACTTATGAGTAAACGAACGCTGTTGCTTCTCGGACTGCTGTGCGCGCCCACCGTCGCGGCGGCGCAATCTTCGACCTCCGCGCTGGGCTCACCGTACGAGCAGCGCGGTTTCGTGCAGGTCGGCGCGGGCGCCCAGGGTGGCTCACACCTCCTGACGAACACCTCCACCTTCTCGATCTACGACGAGCAGGCGACGATCCAGGGGTCGCAGAACTACGGCGGCGGGTCGCTCTTCACCGTCGGCGGCGGCGCCAAGGTGTGGAAGAACCTCGTGGTGGGTCTGCACTACACGCGCTACAGCGACACGACCGACACGGCCGTGAACGCGCGCGTGCCGCATCCGCTGTTCGCCAACCGGCTGCGCGACGCCAGCCAGACGATCGACGGCCTGAAGCACTCCGAGAACGGCTACCACTTCACGGCGTCGTGGATGATCCCGCTCGGCGAGGATCTCGTCCTGGGCGTGGGGGCCGGTCCGTCGTTCGTCCAGGTGGCCCACGAGTTCCCGAGCTCGGCGTCGGTGACCGAGACCGGGGCCGCGCCGGACTTCGCCACCGTCGGCCTGCAGAACGTGACGTTCACGCGCGGCGAGAAGACCGCGACCACCGTGAACATCGGCGCCGACCTGACCTACAACCTGCCGTTCGATCTCGGACAGGCGGGCCGGCTGGGCGCCACGCTGGGTTTCCGGTATGCGGGCGGAACGGTCGGCCTGCAGGGGACGACCGGTGACGTCGACGTCAAGTATGGCGGCGCGCAGTTCTTCGGCGGCCTCCGCGTCAGTTTCTGATCGACCCGCAAGGCAGAGGACCACACACATGAAGTACGCAATGCACTGCACGATCCTCGGCTTGCTGGCCGCTTCGGCGGCCTGCAGCAGCAACAGCACCCCGGTCTCGCCCAGCGGCACCGGTGTGGCCGGCGTCGCCGCTGTCCCCGAAGGCACGCCGACGCTCAAGGCGAGCACGCCGGGCAGCCCGTCGCCGGCCGCCGGTTCGACCACGGAACTCGGTCCCCAGGCGACCATCCCCGTGGTGCTCTCGGTCAGCAATGCCACCGCGACGCACGCCAACACCGTCACGCTGGGCCATCGCTTCCAGTTGTTCGAGGGCGGCAACCTCATCGCCGAGCCACTGGTGCCGGCCGGTAGCGGTCGCACGAGCTGGACGGTCACCGCGCAGCTCAAGTACAACACGACGTACACCTGGCGCGCGCGGGCCGAGTTGTCCGATGCCTACGGCGCTTGGTCGTCCAACTGGACGTTCACGACGCCGGCGGCCCCGGTGTCCGGCGCGCGTCGCACGCCCGACCCCGCGCCAGGCACGCGCCTGCCGCTGCCCAACCGCGCCGGTGTCGTCGACGCGGCGTACCGCGAGCGACCCGACCTGGTCCGCCGGTCCTGCCAGGGCCGTGGCGGCACGTGGGAGTTCATGGACTACCTCGTGGACAAGCTGCGTGAGGAAGACAACCGCTGGGGCTACAACGGCAAGCGCGGCAACATCAACGATCCGTCCGAAGACATCGTCGATTACCACTGGGGCGCTGGCCCGAGCCAGGGCAGCACGCAGGTCTACATCATCGACATCATGCTGAGCCACTGCGGATCGCCGTCCGGCGCCTGGATCGACCAGACCGGCGTCACGGCCTCGCAGGGCACGGTCGGCCGCTGGACCGGCCGCGGTCGGTTCACGAACTAGTCGTCGCGTCGAGGGGTACTTACACGAAGGGGCCGGCTCCGCAGGAGTCGGCCCCTTCGTCATTTGGACGGAGAAGCTGGGATGTCCTCCTGCCTTCCTGCCTTCCTGCCTTCCTGCCTTCCTGACTTCCTGCCTTCCTGGTCTCCTGATCTCCTGACTCCTGTCTTCCTGCAAGAGGGGGACGAGCCCGACCCTCCCGGGGGTCAGACCCGCCCTCCCACGGGTGCACGTCCTGGAGGCAGGGCGTGTCCCGTTCTCGTGGCGCTAGCGGCGTGTCTGCGTCTGGGTCAGCGCACGCATGCGGCCGCTGGCGGCATACAGGTTCACGTTTCGCGTCCGGAACAGGGCCGGAAACGCGAGGGGATTGGCATCGAGCAGCGCGCGGAACTGCGGGTGCGCCTTGTGCTCTTCCGGCCCGACCACGATGACGTCGACGTGCAGTGCGCGCGCTGCACGCAGCACCGAGGCCGCGTCGGGCGCGGTGTACAGGCGACGGGCCTGGGCACTGGCCTCCTGATAGGGCGTGATCGGAATCATCGAGATCGGCAGGCCAGCCGACATGCGGCGCTCGCCGAACGCCGGGATGTACGCCCACGTCCCTGGATCGCGCGCGATCGGGTCGACCTGCACGCGGGCGTCGAGCGGCGTCCGCGTCGCTATCCACTGGAGCGCATGCAGTTCGTCGTGCCCGAGCATGAGCG
>DATJTM010000008.1:0-7266 GCA_035503395.1 Luteitalea sp. | reverse complement strand
ACCGCCGACGAACTCGTGATCCTGCAGACACTCGCCGAGTCGTCCTCGCTGGCGCTCGAGAACGTGCAGCTGTGGGGCGAGATGGAGCGCACCAACGCACGTGAGCGGGCGGCGCGTGTGCAGGCCGAGGAGCTGAGCGCTCTCAAGGACCACTTCCTGGCGACGGTGTCACACGAACTGCGGACGCCGCTGAACGTGATTCAGGGCTGGGTGTGGCAGCTCCGACAACGCGATGTCGCGCCGGAGATCATGGCGCGCGCGGTCGACGCGCTCGACCGGAACACGCAGTTGCAGGCGCGGCTCGTCGAGGATCTGCTCGACACGTCACGCGCAGTCGCCGGTACCCTCGACATCGACGACCGACCCGTCGATCTGACGTCGGTCTGCCGCATCGTCGTCGACACCGTGGCACCATCGGCCCTCGACAAGGGCGTCTCGGTGACGTTCGAGGCCACTGCCGGCGAGGCGGTGTCGATTCGGGGCGACGCGCAGCGCATGCAGCAGATCCTCTGGAACCTGCTGTCCAATGCCATCAAGTTCACGCCCGCCGGCGGCACGGTGGCCGTGAGCGTGACGCGAACCGAGACGAACGCGCTCGTCGTCGTGAAGGACACGGGGCTCGGGATCTCGCCCGAGTTCCTGCCGTTCGCCTTCGATCGCTTCCGCCAGGCGGATTCGACCAGCACGCGCATCCACAATGGCCTCGGTGTCGGCCTCGCCATCGTGCAGGAACTGGTGCGGCTGCACGGTGGAGAGGTACGCGCCACCAGCGACGGCAAGGACAAGGGCACCACGATCACGGTCGAACTGCCGCTGCCCCTCGAGCTGGGCGGCGAGATGACGGGCGAGCCGGTGACAGACGAGTGAGGTAGGGACCGCTCCCCGAGCGGTCCGTCGCGACGACGCCGACGCCAGCCGGTCAGCGCCCTGAGGGCGTCGCGCTGGACGTGTCGAGCGCCTGCTTGACGGCGTCGGCGGTGACGCCCCAGTGGCGGGCATGCCACGTGACCGCACCGTTGCGAATCAGCAACACCTGCGGCGTGTGATGGACCACCCCGAACCGCTCGGCCATCTCGTCGCAGAGCTCGCGGTCGCGCTGCGGTGTGATCATTGCGACCTTCAGGTCCGGCAATTCCCGGCACAACTGCAGCACCTCCCGATAGGCGTCGGCGCTGCGGTCGCAGGTCAGGCTGTGCTTGAAGAGGACAAGGGCTTCGTCCGTCGTCTCGCTGATGGCATGGTCGAGATCGGTCTGGCGAGAGAGGTGGAGCGGCGACGACATGAGATCGAGCGTATCACTCGCGAACGTTTCCGATCTTTGAGTCTGACCGACCTTGGTCGCGGATGGAGGACTGTCGTCGCCGGTGAGCCTCTAGCCGGGGGAAGAGCGAGACTGCCTCGCCATACGGCGGTAGCGCCAGCCTCGACCTCGTCTGTTGCAGGGAGTTGTCCAGAATCCGCAGCGTGATCATGCGTCGTGGCGGTCGAACATCGCCAGCCGTGAGCGATAGCTGCGCGAGAGCTTCAGTGCCTGGCCGCAGTCGAGCGTCAGGGCGCTCTCGCCGTTGCGGAGTGGCCGCAGGGATCGCACGCGTGCGGCGTTGACGATGGTCGAGCGATGGATGCGGACGAACCGTTCCGGATCGAGGCGCCGTTCCAGCTCGATCAAGGTCGTGCGTACCAGGTGCGTCTGCCCATCCATGTGAACCGACGCATAGTCGCCGGCCGCGTCGATCCAGCGGATGCGCTGCGGATCGAGGCGGACCGTTCGGGTGCCGTCACGCAGCGTAAGCACCGCGTTTCGATCGCGTAGCGCCACCGGCGGCGTCTCCAACGCGTCCTGCAGTGTCAGTGCCGGCCGGCCGCTCGCCACCGCCAGGAGACCGAGCAGTCGGGCCCGATGGTCGTCGGCGTCGCGCTGGTGCAACGCGGTTCGCGCCTTGCCGACCGCGCGGTGCAGCCGGGCCGCGTCGACCGGCTTGAGCAGGTAGTCGAGGGCGTTGGCGTCGAAGGCCTGAATCGCGTAGTGCCCGAACGCCGTCACGAAGACGACGATCGGCATCTGCTGCGCCGGGATGGCTGCGAGCGCGTCGAAGCCGCTCATGCCGGGCATCTCGATGTCGAGCAACAGCAGGTCGGGCTGATGCGCGGAGACGGCGCTGACGACGGCCGCGCCGTTGCCGACCTGTTCGACGACGCGCACGCCGGGGATGGTCGCGAGCAGGAGTTCGAGGCCACGGCGCGCCAGCGGTTCGTCGTCGGCCACGACGACGCGCAGATCGCGGTCGAGTGGGGATGACGTATCGATCATCGGGCGCCGTCTCCAGCGACGTCGAAGGGAAGGCGCACTTCTACCGAGAAGCCGTGCGGCGCGCGGTTGGCGACGCACATCTCCTGTCGGTCGCCGTGGAGTGCTCGCAACCGTTCGCGCGTATTGGAGAGACCGACGCCGACTCCGGGCGTGACGGCTGTTCGCGATTGGTGGACGTCGGCGTTCGGCGCCGCCGCTCCCGGACCGTCGTCCTCGACGGCCAGATGCAGCCAGTCGGTGTCTCGCCTGGCTCGCAGCACGATGGTGGCGCCTCGCGTGTTTCGGGCGACGGCGAACTTGACGGCGTTCTCGAGCAGCGGTTGCAGCAGCAGGCTCGGGACCAACGCTGGCCAGCAGTCCGGCCCGACGTCGAGCGTCACGTGCATCCGATCACTGAACCGGATGCGCTCGATGTCGAGATACAGGGTGGCCGCATCCACCTCCTGCTTCAGCGTGACTCGCTGCATCGGGTCGGCGTCGAGTGTGTACCTCAGGAACGCACTGAGGCCGTGGACCATGCGGTTGGCGGTCGCCGTGTCGCGATCGAGCAGCAGCGTCGAGACGGCGTTCAGCGTGTTGAACAGGAAGTGTGGCGTCAGCTGGTACCGCAACATCTTCAGCTGCGCCTCGTGGGCGGTGTCTGTGGCATGGAGCAGCGCGGTCGCCTGACGCTGCAGCTGGCGATTGGTGGTGATCACCAGGTACAGGCTGCACCAGCCCGCGACCACGTACATCTGGAACGCGGTATAGAGCCCGAAGCCGAGCGGCGAGAAGGAGACGCAGCCGCCGCACCAGTGCAGCCGCGCGAACACTTCGTACGTCGCGGCCATGGCGGCGCTCACGATCAGCGCCGGCAACACCAGCAGCAACGCGACGCGTACCGGCGGTTGATCGGCGAATGAGCGCAGCAGCACTCGGAGGCCCAGCGTGCCGAGAAACCCGGTAGCGGCAACCGCGAACCACACGCGCCCGAAGCCGTCCGGCTTGCTGTTGGCCAGCAGCGACAGGTAGCCGACCAGGAACACGCCACCCCAGCCGCCGACATGCAGCAACCAGAACTGCGTTGACGTACCGGCGCGCGACGTCGGCAAGGGCATCACTGTCACGATACGGCAGCGGCGCGCGCACGCGGAAGGGGCCGCGAACCGCTTCGACGCGAGAGTGGCACGGCTCGTCGCAAAGCGCTTCGACGCGGCCGAGGAGGTCCGTACCGTGAGGCGTGGCCCTTCTCGGACGCTCCAGCAATCCTGCGCCCGGACGAATCCTGAAGGAGCATTCGAAGGCCGATGGCCGAATGACGAAGGCCGTCCGGTGACACCTTGTTGAATCCATTTACCCTCACGAAGCATGTCCTGCTGACATGCGCGGCGATCATCGCGTGCGCCCCGGCGCACCTCGTCGTGTCGGCACAGACCGCTGCCAGGCACCCATCATCGGTCGTCGATGCGAGAGCCGGACAGATCGACGCGTTGTTTGCAGCCTGGACCGGCCCCACGTCACCGGGCTGCGTGGTCACCGTTCACGAGCGCGGGCAGACGATCTACACGCGGACGTTCGGCATGGCCGACCTCGCGCACGGTGTCCCGCTCTCGGCCGACTCGGTCTTCGACGTCGCGTCGGTGTCCAAGCAGTTCACGGCGTTCGCAATCGTGCTGCTCGCCGGCGACGGGAAGCTGTCGCTGGACGACGACGTCCGCAGGTACGTCCCCGAACTGCCGGCATTCGACCGCACGATCACGCTGCGGCACCTGATGCATCACACGAGCGGTTTGCGCGAGAACGGCTACCTGCTGAACCTGGCCGGCTGGCGCTCCGACGACATCTATACGGAAGCCGACAAGCTGTCGGTGCTCACGCGCGAGCCGCGCCCGAACTTCGCGGCCGGCGACGAGGTGCTGTATGGCAACTCTGCGTACGACGTGTTGCGTGAGGTGGTGCGGCGCGCGTCCGGCATGTCATTGCGCGCCTTCGCCGCGCAGCGCATCTTCACGCCACTCGGCATGCACGACACCCATTTCGGCGACGACCACCTCGAACTCGTGACACGGCGGGCCCAGGGCTACGGCGCACGCGACGGTGGCGGCTGGTCCGTGCGGCCGGTCAACTCCGATGCCTACGGTCCGGGCGGCCTGCTGACGACGGCGCCGGACCTCGTGAAGTGGCAGCGCAACCTGATGGACGGACGGGTCGGTGGCGCGGAGGCGATCGCCACGGTTCGAACATCCGGCCGACTGAACGACGGCACGCCGACGACCTACGGCGGTGGCCTGCGACTCGCTGGCTATCGCGGGCTGCCGACGGTGGGCCACGACGGGCTGACGGGCGGATTCCGCACCGACGTGCTTCTGTTCCCAGAGCAGGATCTCGGCATCGTCGTGCTCTGCAACACATCGAACGCGCCAGCCGAGGAACTCTCGCTCCGGATCGCGGACGTCTATCTCGGCGATCGGATGACGACGCCGGCCTGGCTGCCCGCCGTCGCCATGCCTGCCGACGCGCAGTCGAGGTTCGCCGGCACTTGGTGGAGTCCCCTGACCGATGAGACGGTGCGGCTCGAATGGCGCGATGGGGCGTTGCGGCAGAAGGGCTCGTCCACTGCACTCGTGCCCATCGGGAACGACACGTTCCGGCCCGGCGAGGCGCGTGGACGATGGCAGTTCGTGGCGGCCGCACAGGGAAGCGGCCGGGAGCTCCGCATCTTCGATGCCTGGCCGACCTATCGGCCGTTCCTCCGCCTGACTGACGCACTGCCTGCGTCGTCGGCCCTTGGTGAGTACGCAGGGACTTACACAAGCACGCCGCTCGAGATCTCCTACGTCCTTGCGGTCGTCGACGGCAAGTTGTCGATGGCGTGGACACGAGGTCACGAGATGGCGCTCGAGCCCATCGGCGGCGACCGCTTCCTCACCGCGCGCGGCACGCTCACGTTCACGCGCGACGACGCCCGACGCATCGACGGCTTCACGCTCAGCAACCGACGGCTGCGCCAGTTCCGGGTCGAGCGGTCGACGCTCTCGCAGGGCGCCATGTCGTCAGGCGCAGCCGCGGGCGAGCCGCACGGCGTCGTCCAGCGTCAACTGGACGCCTACAACCGCCGCGACCTCGATGCCTTCGTGCAGACCCTGGCTGCCGACGTGGAGGTCGTCGACTTCCCGAATCACTCGCGACTGAAAGGCCTCGAGGCCGTGCGTACGGTCTACGCCGAGCTGTTCCAGCGGCGGACGCACCTGCACGCCCGGGTGGACTCGCGCATGGCGGTCGGTGACTACGTGGTCGACGACGAATACGTGACGGGTCTCTACGACACCCACGAACTCCACGTCGTCGTCATCTACAAGGTGACGGCCGGGCGCATCGCGAAAGTCTGGTTCGTACGCAAGGACCCGCCGACCCCATCCGCCCCCTGATGATCTGTGGCGGCCGCAGGCCGTACGACGAGAGCCACGCGGCGCTGTGGCGTACCGCTGCAGAGCGCGGAGCCTACTGTCCGTCGCCCTGCACGACCCGCAGCGGGTCGACTCGTGTTGCGGCGCGGGCCGGGAGCCAACTGGCAATCAGCGCAACCAGTGCGAGTGCACCTGCTGCGGTGACGAAGGCCAGCGGATCGGTCGGGCTCACGCCGAAGAGCAGCGACTGCAACACCCGCGTGGCGAAGAACGCGCCGGCCATCCCCAGGACGACACCGGCCGAGGCGAGGCGCGCGGCGTCGCGCACGACCAGGCGGCGGACGGCCGCCACCGGAGCACCCAGCACCATGCGAATTCCCATCTCGCGTGCGCGCAGCGTGACGGCGTAGCTCAGGACGCCGTACACGCCGACCGCCGCCAGTACCAGCGCGAGACCCGCGAACGCCAGCACGAGCAGCAACGCGAAACGTTCCTGCGCGATGCCGCGGCCGATGATCTCCGACAGTGGCTGCACACCCTCGCCTGGCGCCCCCGGCGTGTGCAACACCAGCTCCGGGTCGATCGCCCCCAGTACCTGCCGGACGTCGTTGGCCAGCGTCGGCACCGGTCGGTCGAGCGCCACCACTTGTGTCAGCGACCAATTACGGTTGTCGGCGAACTGCGAGTGGGCGTGGTAGACGGTGGGCTGCACGGCGCCCTGTGGCGACAGGGCGACGTCGCCGACAATGCCGATGATCTCGCCGTCGGGCGCGTCGCCCGTGGCGCGCAGCGTGCGGCCGATGGGGTCCTCGTGGCCGAACAGTTCACGCACGAGCGACAGGCTCACCACAATCCGTCGCGGCGCCCCATGATCGTCGGCGGCCGTGAAGGTGCGGCCGCGCAAGACCGGGATCTGCAGCGCCCCGAAATAGTCACCCTCGACGACCCGTTGCTCGGCACCGATGTCGCGCGAGCCGGGCGGGAGGTCGTTCCGGCGCGTCAGCCAGGTGTGGTACTGGCCGGTCACCGGCAGGCGCGAGACGGCCGCCACGGTGCGCACCCCCGGCAAGGCCGCCAGCCGCTCCTGCAGATCGCGATGGAAGCGGGCGCGGCGGGCCGGATCCTCGTAGCGCGCCGACGGCAGGTTCACCTCGAACGCCACGACCTGGGCGGGTTGCACGCCGAGGTTCACCGTCCGCAGGCGGTCGAAACTCCGCAACAGGAGGCTCGCGCCAACGACGAGCACGAGCGCCAGGGCGAGCTGACAGACGACCAGCGCATTGCGCGTGCGGACCTGTCGTCGCCCGGCGCTCGCTCCGCGGACGGCGAGGCGCGCCGGCCCGTCGACGCCCGGCTGCGTCACCTGCAGCGCCGGCAGGATGCCGAACGCAGCGCCCGCGAGCAGAGCGACGACGAGGCTGAAGACGAGCACCGAGGTGGCCAGTGGGTCGCTGGCTGTCACCGACATCGTGTCGGGGGCCGCGAGCATGAGCGCGCGGGTGACGACTCGCGCGAACGCGAGCCCGGCCAGGCCACCGCCGACCGACAGCAGCAGGCTCTCGACCAGCA
>DATJTM010000007.1:0-6308 GCA_035503395.1 Luteitalea sp. | reverse complement strand
GGCTTCGAGGGCGGCCCAATCCACTGCCTGGCCGTCGGCGAGCGTTGCGGCCAGATCCGTGAGACCGCCTTGTGTGGGCATGCGCGAACTGGGCCTCATTGTCGCACAGGAGTTTGGCGACCGGGGGCAGCCGGAGCCCGTCCTAACCGGGTGTCCATGTTCGTGAGGTCCGACCGGCGCCATGGCAGGATGGGGACGATGGCGTTCTGGCGAGCCACCTCGACCCTCGTGCTCGGCCTGATCCTGGCCACGCTCCCAGTGCAGGGGCAGTCGCCGGCCCCGCTACCTGAGCTCGAACAACTCATCAAGGACGTCCGGGCCGGTCTTCGCACCGACGAGGCGCTCCTGCGCCAGTACACCTTCCGCGAGCGTCGTCGCGACGTGAAGATGACCAAGCTCGGCAAGGTCCAGCTCGGCCCGTGGCGGGCGTTCGAAGTCTACCCGTCAGAGGTGCCCGGCGAGACCTACAAGCGGCTCGTCAGCGTCGACGACAAGCCGCTCGCGAAAGCCGAACTCGACCAGCGCGACGCGGCGCATCGGCAGGGCGTGCTGGACCGTCTCGCCCAGATCGAAGCGGAGACGCCGGCCCAGAAGCAGAAGCGGTTGGCGAAACGGGCGAAAGAACGTCAGGAGGAGCAGGACGTCATCGACGATGTGTTCGCCACCTACACCATCGCCATCGTCGGCCGCGAGACCGTGGATGGCCGTCCGGCGATCGTCACGACCCTGACGCCCCGGCCCAACGCGAAGACGAAGAGCGACGCGGGACGATTCCTGAAGAAGATTCGCGGCAAGGCGTGGGTCAGCGAAGCCGACCGCCAGGTGATGCGCGTAGAGATGGAGGCGATCGAGGACATCACGTTCGGCCTCGGCCTGCTTGCGCGCATGCACAAGGGCAGCACGATGCTGTTCCGCCGGACGCTTGTGAACGGCGAGATCTGGCTCCCGGCCGAAGCGCGCTTCCGCCTCGTCGGCAAGACGCTGATCTTCCGCAAGTTCGCCCTCGAGTCGGCGACGCAGTTCTCGGATTACAAGAAGTTCAACGTGTCGACCTCGGAAGAAATCTCAGACGAGGTCAAATAGCGGTCTCAGTCGGCCTTCGTCATTCCGTCTGCAGTCGGCCTTCGTCGTTCGGCCTTCGGCCGTCGCAACGCCCTCGTCGGATGACCGCACCCTTCTCGAACTTCTTGAACTTTTCGCACTTCTTGAACTCTTGATTCGTAGCCGACCGACTTGTCGGTCGGTTCGGTCGGCACCCGCGCAACGGCCCGACAAGTCGGGCCGCTACGAAACGCGAGGGCACGCGTCTACGTTCGACGATGGTCGGCGCGCCACTCGGTGACGGCGCGCTTGATCGCGTCGGGCTTCAGGTCTTCCCCGGCGGCGCGCGCCGCCAGGTGCGTGAACTCGCTGTCGGACGCGAACCGCAACGCCGCGATCTGTTTGGGCGTGAGCGTCCGCCACTCGGCCATCTGCGCCGGCGCGAGCAGGCGTTCGGCCCGCAGTCGTTCCTCGAGCTCGATGATCCGGTCCTGCAGCTTCGTCGTGTAGACGCGGCTGATCGAGATCAGCGTGAAGACCGCGACCAGCAGTCCGAACATGAACAGCGCCGGGCCGTTGGCGTTGCCCCGCAGCGTGGCGACCGCGCCCGAGAGCGAGACCACCCAGCCGACCGCCGCCACGACGGTCAGCACCGGCCGGTGTACATGCGTAGCGTAGGACTGGCCGCTCATGACTCGGTGGGCATCGACGAGTGATGCAGCACCACCGGCGACTCGCTCTTCTTGCGCAGCCGCATGTTCAGCAACTCGACCAGCAGCGAGAAGGCCATCGCGAAGTAGATGTACGCCTTGTCGATGTGCTGTCCGAACGCCTCGGCCACCAGCATCACGCCGATCAGGATCAGGAACGACAGCGCCAGCATCTTCATCGTCGGGTGCTTGGAGACGAAGTTGCTGATCGGGCCGGCAAAGACCAGCATCACGGCCGCGGCCATCACCACGGCCACCATCATGATCGGCACGTGGGGCGTCATCCCGACCGCGGTGATCACCGAGTCCAGCGAGAAGACGATGTCGATCAGCATGATCTGGGCGATGACGCCCCCCATCGTGGCGCCGGCCTTGCCACCGTCGCCGGCGTGATGCTCCCCGCCTTCGAGCTTGTCGTGGATTTCGTACGTGGCCTTGCCGATCAGGAACAGGCCGCCGAGCAGCAGGATCAGTTGCTTGCCGGAAATGCCGCGGCCCATCAACTCGAACAGCGGCCGTGTCAGCCCCATCACCCACGAGATGCCGAGCAACAGCGCGAGGCGCGAGATCACCGCCATCGAGATGCCCAGCTTGCGCGCCTTCGCCTGTTGCTCCTTGGGCAGCCGGCCCGAGAGGATGGCGATGAAGATCACGTTGTCGATGCCGAGGACGATCTCGAGCGAGGCCAGTGTGGCCAGCGACACGAGACTCGCGGCACTCCACAACGGAGCGGCAGGCGCGGTGGCAGCACCGTGCGCAGGTTCAGCCAGCGCCAGCAGGCCAGGCCACACGGCGGTCAGCGACTCGATCACGACACGTTTCCTTTCGCGCGCACGCCGGCGCGCCGCGGCAGATCATACAAGGGACACTCTTCAGCAGTCGGCAGTCGGCAGTCGGCAGTCGGCAGTCGGCAGTCGGCAGTCGGCGGGTCGGCAGTCGGCGGTGGGTAGTCGGCAGTGGGCCTTGGGCCTTGGGCCTTGACGTACCCGGAACCCGGAACCCGGTCCCTGTATCCCGGTTCCCGCCGTTCGCCGTTCGTCGTTCGGCCTACCTAGGCGCTGGCGCGCTTGCGTGGCTTCTTCGCGGCGGCCGCCGTCTTGGTGGAGCTGAGGGTGGCCTTGGCCGGCGTCTTCTTGCCGGAACTGACGGTCTCGAGGCTGCGCCGCAGCGCTTCCATGAGGTCGACGACCTTGGCCGGCTGCTCTTCCTCGGTCTCGACGATCTCCTCGCCCGCGACCTTGGCGTCGATCAGCTTCTTCAACGCTTCCTGATAGTTGTCGTGGAAGCTCTTGATGTCGAGGTCGCCCTCGAAGGTGCCAATCACCTGCTGCGCGAGCTTCACTTCCTCGGGCTTCAGCTTGGCGGGCACCGCGTCGAGTTCGTCGATCTGCGACATGCTGCGCACTTCGTCCGCCGAGCGCAGCGTGTACATCACGAGCCCCTTCTCGCGCGGCTGGACGGCGACGATGTACTCGCGGCCGTAGAGAGCGAGCTTGCCGATGCCGGCCTTGCCCTGCATGCCCTCGCGAATCACCGCGAACGCCTCAGCCGCGACGTTGCCGTCGGGCGCCAGGTAGTAGGGCCGCTCGAAGTAGATCGGGTCGATCTGATCGACGGTGGTGAACTGCGTCAGGTTGATGAGCCGCGTCGATTCCGGCCGGACCTTCGACAGGTCCTCCTCCGACACGGTCACGTAGCGGCCCTTCGAGAATTCGTACCCCTTCACGATCTCGTTGTTGGCCACCTCCCGCTCGCAGTGCGGGCACCACTTCTTCTGCTGGATCCGCGTCTGGCAGACCTCGTGGAGCTGGTTGAAGCTCACCGTCGCGTGCGAGTCGGTCGCCGGGAACACCCGGATCGGAATCGTCACCAGACTCAGCTTGAGATGGCCCTTCCACGTCGCACGCGCTGCCATACGGTTCCTCTTTGCAAACTGCGGTCCCACGGATACGGCACCGTGAGCCTCGTGGGATAGGTCCGCCTCCGCCAAGGCTTCGGCGGACGCGTGGGCGCTTCGCAATACCGCCCACGCGGCCTGACCTGCGGAGCAGTCTCGTGGACTTCCGTTCCCCGAGCTTTTCGACCTTCTCGAACTTTTCGACCTTTTGACTTTGCCGTGTCCGCTTTACGAACCCGGTCCCCGGTCCCCGGCACCCGGTACCCGGTACCCGGTACCCGGATCCTTGCTATCGGTCCGTCCGCCTCCGATGATTACGCCTGATGGCGCGGACGGTCCAGCCCTGGCGTGAGACGGCTCCCCCGGAGCCGATGCTTGCCACGCCCAGTGAGTTGGACGCCATCAACCTGGCGAGTTCATCGCTGCTCTACGAACAGAAGTTCGACGGCATCCGCGCCATTGCCGTGGTGGAGCCGGCGATGCCGGCCGCCCGCGTACAGCTGTGGTCCCGCAACGGCAACGACAAGGCGGCGCAGTTTCCGGACATCGTCCGTGCGCTTCGCGAGCTCTCGGCCCAGGTCGGCAAGGCCCTGATCCTCGACGGCGAGATCGTCGCGCTCGACAGTCGCGGACGACCGACCTCGTTCACGGCCCTGCAGTCGCGCATGCACCTGAAGGGCACCCGGGAGATCGAGGCCCGGACGGCAACCGTGCCGACCGCCCTCATCGTGTTCGACCTGTTGCGCGAGGGCGCCGAGGACCTGCGCTCCCTGCCGCTGGCCGGCCGTCGCGTCCGGCTCGAATACCTGCTCCACGTACGCACGAGCGAACGTCTGCGCGAGGCGACCTTCGTGGCCGGCGACGGACGACAGGTGCTGGCGCAGGCCGAGCGCGAGGACTGGGAAGGCCTGATCGTCAAGGACGCCGAGTCGACGTACACGTCGGGCCTGCGTTCGCGGCATTGGCGGAAGGTGAAGCTGCACAAGCGCGCCACGCTGGTCATCGGCGGCTGGACCGACCCGAAGGGCACGCGCGCCGGGATGGGTGCGCTGATGGTCGGCAGTCCCGCTGACGCCCGCGGCAAGAAGGCACGGCCGCGCCGCGACAGCACGGCGACCCTGTGCTACGCGGGCAATGTCGGCACCGGCTTCAGCGACGCGACCATCACCGACCTGATGCGGCGCCTCACGCCGATCGCAGCGACGGCGTCGCCATTCGTCGACGCCCCGAAAGCGCGCGGCCAGCACTTCGTCGAGCCGCGCCTGCTCTGCGAGGTCCGCTTCTCGGAGTGGACGCCTGAGGGACGCCTGCGTCATCCGGTGTATCTCGGGCTGCGTGACGATGTCGGGCTCGAAGCAGCCGATCGCCCGGTGGCTCGTGGCGATTCGACCGTCGCAGTGACGGCCGCCTCCGCTCCTGCCATCGCCGCTCCGGCCGGCCCGGCGTTACCGCACGATCCCGCCATCGATGCGCTCGTCGACACGCTGCGCTCGCTCGAAGACGCGGGCCGCGACGGCAGCCTGACATTGCCCGGCGGGGCGACGCTCGACGTCACCAACCTGCGCAAGGTGTTCTGGCCCGCGTCCGGTCACACGAAGGGCGACCTGCTGCGCTACTACGCGCGGATTTCACCGTGGCTGCTGCCGGTGATCGCCGATCGACCGCTCGTGATGAAACGTTATCCGAACGGCGTGCTCGGCAAGGCGTTCTACCAGCAGCGCGCGCCCGATGCGCCGCCGCCCGGCGTCAGGGTCGAGGCCATCGACGAGGACGACGAGGGGCCGATGCCGCGACTGATCGGCGGCTCGCTGCAGTCGCTGCTGTACATCGCGCAGCTCGGCGCCATCTCGCTCGACCCGTGGTTCTCGCGCGCCCACAGTCCGTCGACCGCCGACTTCGTGGCCATCGATCTCGACCCGATGCCGAGCGTGCCGTTCTCACAGGTGTGCGATGTGGCGCGCTGGGTCCACGAGGCCCTCGAGATGCTCGCGATTCCAGCCGCCCTCAAGACGAGCGGCTCGTCGGGGCTGCACGTCTACATTCCGCTTGCGGAAGGAACCACCTACGAATCGGGACAGCTGCTGTGCCAGATCGTGGCAACGGCGGTCGCCTCGCAACACCCGAAGGTCGCGACCGTGGAGCGGACCGTGGCCAAGCGGGGCCGCACGGTGTACGTCGACTACCTGCAGAACATCGAGGGCAAGACGCTGGCGTGCGCCTACAGCGCGCGGGCCAGCCAGTTCGCCGGCGTCTCGACGCCACTGCACTGGCAGGAGCTCGACGAGGACGTGCGGCCGGAGGACTTCACGCTGGATAGCGTTGCCGACCGCTTCGCGGCGGTCGGCGATCTGTGGAACCCGATTCTCCAGGGGCCACCCGTCGACTTCCACGACGTGCTTGCCCGCTTGAGCACCGACCGCAGCTGAGCCGCCGATTCTGGATCGGCGCTTGCAACTGGAAGGGTCAGCCAAGTTACGTCACGGGCGGCAGGGGGTCGCCGGTGACCTGAATGAGGAGGACTCGGACATGGGTATTCTCGGCTGGATCATTTTCGGACTCGTCATCGGTGCGCTCGCCAAGCTCGTCATGCCAGGGCGCGATCCGGGTGGAATCATCGTGACGATGCTGCTCGGTATCGTCGGCTCGCTGCTGGGCGGGTT
>DATJTM010000006.1:0-14636 GCA_035503395.1 Luteitalea sp. | reverse complement strand
GCCGACCATCGTCATCGAGATCGGCAACGGTCTCGACGTCCATGGTGATCGGCGCGGCGAGTGGAGTGAAGGTGCCCGCGTCGCCGGCGAGCAGCAGGTGCGTCTGCCGGCTGCTGACGACGACATCCAACGCACCGTTGTTGTCGAGATCGGCGAGCAGCAGGCGCGTCGCGGTGGTGGGGTCGGGGTCTATCGGGCTGCCGACGCGTCCCATCTCGCGCCACTGCCACGACGGCGTGGTCAGCCGCGCAGCGCCATCGGCGTCGGCGGTTGCCGACAGGGCCACGACGAGGCCCGAGGCCGTGACGCCGACGACATCGGCGCGTCCGTCCGCCGTGACGTCTGCAGCGGCGATCGCCTGGAGCGCCGCCGGCGGTATTGGAACGGTGGCCGCCTCGAACGATCCGCCGCGGAGATTGACGAAGATGCGAACGGCGCCCGTCGCGTCGAGGCAGGCCGCATCAGGCACGCCTTCGCCATCGACGTCGGCCCACGCGAACCCGTGCATCGATGCGCAGGGACCGAATGGCTGCTGCTGCACGAAGGTGCCGTCGCCGTTGTTGCGCAGCACGAAGGCCTCGCCAGCGACCGGCGCGATCACCAGGTCGAGATCACCGTCGAGATCGACGTCGGCGGGCCAGCCATTGCGCAGCGCCGCCCCGGTGACCGCTCCCGGCAGACCGGTGGCGGTAGTCGTGTCGGTGAAGGTGCCGCCCTCTGCCTGCGACAAGAAGGTCAGACCGTTCGGGCCGAGCCGGATCAAGTCCGTCCGGAAGTCGTAATTCAGATCTGCGGCGACGATGACCGCGCGACCGCCAGTGACGGCGACACCGGCGCCTCGCGAGCCGACGGACCGATCCGCCGCACCGACGAGCACCTGTGTGTGGTCGGCGGCCATCAGCGTGTCGGGCGTGTCCGTGCCCAGGGCCGTCGCACCGGCCCACGTCAGTCCGGCGGGCCAGCCTGACGTCGTCGTCAGCGTGAACCGGAGACCCGTGTCGGGCGCCGCCGGTGTTGCCGTCGGCGCCGGCAGCACGAGGAACGCCGTGAGCGGCTCGCCAACCGCATCGAGCGGCGTGGTCACCTGCGCGAGTGCACGTCGATAGGTGACGTCGCGCGCGAGCACGTTGCGCAGGAATGCCACCTGCGTCGCTGCAGTTCGCGGAGTCGAGGCCGCCGCCTGTACCGCGGCCAGACGCTCGCGAGCCGCCTCTGGCCATGCACTCGACGCCGTCGTCAACGGCGCGAGCGCCCTGGCGAGCGCCGTCGCGTCGCCACGCTTGGCCGCCAGGCGCGCGTAGTCCAGGCGCACGGGCAGGTTGTCGGCCCTGGCCAGCATCCCTTCGAGAATCCGCTGCGCCTCCGCTTCGTGATCAGGTCCGCCCTGCCGCTCCGTTTCCTGTGCGAGCGCGTACGCCGCCTTGGGGTCGGCGGGATCGAGTTCTGCCGCTCGCTGCCAGAGGCGCGTCGACGCCGCGAGGTCACCTTCCCGGCTGGCCGCGAGGGCCTGGAGACGGGCGATGGCGGCGCTCTGTGGCGCGAGTGCCGCGGCCTTGTCGAGCCGTTCCTTTGCCGCCGTCGTCTCTTGTTGCCGCAGCAGCAGCAACCCGAGGTTGGCCCACCCGGCCGGTTCCTGCGGCACGAGTGCGACGACACGATCGAGCTTCTCGCGGGCCAGGAGTTCCTGGCTCGTGTCGATCGCCGCCAGCGCGGTGTGGAAGGCGACGACGGCTTCGCGGTAGACCTCGGGCGCGACGTCCTGCGTTCGCCGGCAGGCTGCCGCCGACGCGAGACATACGACGACGAGGGCCGTGCCGTACCACAAGCGGCGCATCATGCGTGGGCTCCGGCCGCAGCGATCGGAGGCTCCGAGAAGCCGCAGCGTTCGAGCAACGCGTCGATGGCAGCCGCGCTGACACCGAGGCGTTCGCGGGCGGCATGCAGGTCGGCGGCGCGCACGGGATACCAGTCGCGGCGGCTGTCGTCGCCGAGGCCGGCCACGTCGAACGGCGCGATCGCCGTGGCGACGTCCTGCAGCAGCGCGGTCCGCGCGGCGCCTGTCGGACGGCATGCGGCTCGGGATGTCAGCGAGCGCAACGCCGGTCCGAACACCGGATCGGCCTGCAGGAGGAAGCCTCTCGCGCCCTCGGGGGCGCCGAGTCGGCGGACGGTCTCGGCGAAGCTGGCCGCTGCGAAGTACAGCAGGCCGAGGCGCTTGAACAACGTGAAATCGTGCATCGACGCGTACATCGCTCCGACGAGCCGCTCGGTGGCGCTCAGTTCCGCGACGGTGTCGCGTGCGTACTGATCCAGCGCCCGTCCGCGACTGTCGCCCTCGTGCCCCAGCAACACATCGGCAAGGCGGCTGATTCCGAGCAGGGTCAGCGGGAATCCAGTCGACAAGAGCGGGTCGATGACGCCCGCCGCGGATGGAAGCAGCGCGAACGTCGGTCCGGTGACCACGGCCGTCCGGTGCGCGATGCGCGGCGCGTGGATGAATGGCATCCGCGTCCGAGCGGTGGCGAACTGCGTCTCGAGGCTCGGGAAGTCGCGGAGTACACGGCGCCACGCATCGGGTCCGTTTGAGAAGCCGTAATCCGCTGCGAACGCGTCCGTCGCCGCAAGACCGGCGCTGACGCACCCGTCGTCGAACCGCAGCACCCACATCCAGGCGCCAGGCAACACGTGGTGCAGGGCCGCCTCGTCGACCGGATACGGAGGCGTCGCTTCTGATGGCGACACGTCCCGCCACAACGCCACGTCGTCGAAGTGGCAGTAGAGCGCTTGTGTCGGTGGCAGCCATGCGAGTGGCGCGTCGCCGAGACCGAGCGTGCGCCACAGGTAACCACGTGGGCCACTCGCGTCGACGATGAATCCGGCATCGATGCGAACACTGGCGGCGCGCCGGGTGCCTTCGAGGACGGCGCCGGCAGGCGTCATCTCTGGCGTTCCGAGCACGGTCCCTTCGAGGACAACGACTCCCGCGTCCTCGGCTTCGCGGGTCAGCCATGCATCCAGGTGCGGCCGATACCAATGCGTATCTGCGATGGCAGCGTTCGGGCTGGCGGCCACCAGCAACTGTCGGGCGTGCGTGTCGTCGTCGACGAACGGCTCGCCTGCGGAGTGTTGGAAGAAGCTGAAGCCACGTTTGCGACCCCGCATCACGTCCGGGTACGTCGCCTGCCACGTCCCCCACTTCGACAGCGGACCCAGTCGTGGAAGGTCGTGGCGATCGGCGATCTCCTCGATGAGGAGGTTGGCCAGTGGCGTCGACGACTCGCCGATGGCGAAGCGTGGATGCGTGGCGCGGTCGATCAGGGCCACCCGGCGGCCATGCTGGCGGAGGATCAAGGCCAGCATCGCACCCGCGAAGCCGGAGCCGACGATCGCTACGTCGACGTCGACGCGGTGCACCGGGACGTTCGTCACGACGGACATCTCCGACCGCACGACCTGCACTCGACCGCCGCCGGCAGACGTTGCTCGAGATTGAACCGCTGCAGCCGCGCGCGGCGTGTTGGGCCGCATTGCGGGCACGAGGGCAGCGCCTCGAGGTTCCATGTGTCGACGAACACGCGACCGCTGGCGTTGGCGAGGCCAATCGCCGCGGCGCGTTCGACATCGTCCAGCGTCGGCGCCCGGAATTGACCCGCCGCGGCAAGTGCCTGCAGCGCCCCTTCGCCCGGCCGCGTCGGAATCAGCGTCGTGGCGGTTGCGCCACACGCAGATGCGAACCGGACCGACTCGGCGAGCCACGAATCCTGCTGGTCGAGGGGCACGAACGGCGGTGCGATGAGGACGAACATCCGCACGTCCACCTCGTGCGCGGCCAGCGCACGAGCCGCGCGTGTCACGGCGTCGAGGGCGATGCCCTTGTTCAGGCGATGGAAGGCGTCGGGATTGGCCGTCTCCAGTCCGATCGCGACTTCGAGCCTGGCGCCAGGATGACGAGCGTCGACCGCGTCGCGGAAGCGCCACGTCGCGTCACCGATCAATGACGGATGCGCTTCGACGATGATGCGATCGAAGGGCGCGAGGTGATCGGCGATGGCGGCGATGTCCGATGGTGGGACGGCACGTCGATCAAAGAAGCTGCCGGCGTTGTACAGCTTGATCACAGTCGGCAGCGGGTGGCGCAGCGACGTCACGGCATCGCCGATCTGGGCAGGGATGGCGCCGCGCGGCGTGTCGTCGGCGGTCGTGTACTGCCACAGGTCGCACATCACGCAGCGCCAGGGGCACTCGCGACCGGTCAGGAAGACCGTCGCCGTGGACTCGATGTGCCCGTCGGCCGAGCGCTCAGGTTCGACGAGCACACCCTGATGGCGCCACGCATCGTGAACTCGACGCGCGGATCGTCGGCGCACCACGAATCGGTCGCGCTCGGTGCGCGTGTCCGGGTACGACGCGACGTCGAGTGGCATCGGTGCGTCTGGCGAGGTGGTGACCACGCCGCCCTCGACTGGCCGGGTGTTGCCGGCCGTCCCGCCCTCGATCATGCGTACTGCGCGTGCACGGCGCGTCGGCACGACGCCTCGCTGACGTCCAGCGTCGTCCGCAGCGCCTCGACGGGCATCGCCCCGTGCTGGAAGCGCCGCTTCGGAAAGACCGGCATGTCCAGGCCGGTCACGGCGCGCACGCCACGGGCGACGACCTCGCCCTTCAGCCCGTACAGCGTCGGTACGTCGTAGGCGGTGAGTGACGCGAAGGGAATTCCTTCGGCCACCTCGATCACCGACGGACGCGTGTAGGGACTGAAGCCATCGAAGCCATAGCGCCGCGCCGGCGCGTACGTGCGCACATAGCTGCGGCTGAGGCCGCCGCTATAGGTCAGCGAATGCTTGATCTTCCCGACGCCCCAGCCTTCCTGGTAGAGCATCAGGTTGTCGACGACGCTGCGGATCGTCAGCTCGGGGTTCTCCTCGATCGGGTAGTCCTTGAGGTTCTCGTCGCCGCCGTCGCCATCCACCAGGAACTTCCAGTCGGCGTACCGTTCGCGAATGCCTCGGCAAAGACGCAGGCCGAGAGCGCCGCACTCGACGTCGAGCGGCTTGTAGTCCTCGAGGACCCGCAGCGTCTCCTGCAGATCGATCGGTTCGGGGCCGGCCTCGATGGCCTCGAAGTAGAGGCTCAGCCCGAGCGCGTCGAGAAACGCATGGGCCTGTGCCACGTCCGGCCCGCCGGCATCGAGGACGAAGGCCTTGAGGCGCGTCGGCGACATGCCGAGCCGCTGCATCGTGTGGTGCACGACGAGAAACACGGAGCCGCTGTCGATGCCGCCCGAGAAACAGACGCCGATCGGCGCCGTGCCCCCCGACGTGCGGTCGACGTGCTGCAACCACTTGGCGACCTCGCCGGCCATCACGCCGATGTAGCGGGCGCCGAGCGTGTCGAGATCGGCCGGCAGGCTGCCACGTTCGGGGGTGAAGAAACGGGTGTAGGTCGGATCGGGGTCGGGGCAGCCGACCAGGCGGATCTCGACGACATGGTGCGCCGGCACCATCCGGGTGTAACTCGGGTGGAACTGCCCCGCGAGTCCTTCCGCCGCCAACGCGTTCTGGAGCGTGTCCATCCGGTCGGCGATGAACAGCGCAGGACCTTCGGCTCGCTTCGCGAGGAAGTAGCGCATCGGGCGATCCATCGACCGCGCCATCCGGACCGTGATGCCGTCGCGGGCGACGAGCGCGAAGGAACCGTCGATGGCACGAACCGCGGCGGGATCGGCCGACAGCACGCGCGCACGGGCCTCGTCCGTGGTCAGGCCGAAGAGGACGTTGAGCGACGGGTCGAGCAGGTCCACGACCCGCTCGATGTAGCGGTGCATGACCTCGATTCTATCGTCGGATCTCGGCGTGAGACCCCTCATTGAAATGCACTAGTCGGCGGGTGCGCGCCGAGTATCGCGACGCTCCGATGCGCGTGCCATACTCGTCGGCTCGGTCCGTGCCGCGCTCTCGTTCCTCGCACCCGCTGGTCGGCCTCATCGGGCCCGCCGTCATCGTTGCCATCTGGGCGGGGGTGTCGGCGCTGGGGCTGTTCCCCGACTCGCTCTTCCCGAATCCCTCCTCGGTGGCGCGAGGCCTCGCCATCGAGGCCGCGAGTGGCCGGCTGCTGAAGGATGTGCTGGCGTCGATCTTCCGGGTCGGGGCAGGATTCCTGCTGGCCGTGGCCATTGGGGTACCGGTCGGGCTGCTGCTCGGGCAATCGCGGCTGGCGAGCGCGGCGCTGCTGCCGCTCGTCAACTTCTTCCGCAACCTGTCGCCGCTGGCATGGATCCCGTTCGCCATCCTGTGGCTGGGCATCGGGGATCCGCCGGCCATCTTCCTGATCGTCATGGCCGCGGTCTTTCCGGTGATGCTCTCCACCGCGGCCGCCGTCGCCGGCATCCCGAGCGTCTACTTCCGCGTCGCGCGCGACCTGGGCATCGGCGGTGTCCGTCTGCTCACCGAGGTCACGCTGCCGGCGATCGCGCCCCAGGTGATTACCACCTTGCGCGTCACCGCCGGCCTGGCCTGGCTCGTGGTGGTGGCGGCTGAGATGATCGCGGGCCGCGACGGGCTCGGATTCGCGGTGTGGGACGCGCGCAATGGCCTTCGCATCGATCTGCTCGCGGCCGTGATGGTCGTCATCGGGTTGATCGGTGTTGGCCTCGATCGCCTGCTGGTGCAACTGACGCGCATCCCGAGCGTGCGGTGGGGCTACGAACGATGATGTCCGCCGACGCGCCGCTGCTGCACTTCGCGCAGGTCTCGCACGCGTTTGGCGCCGTGCCGGTCATCGCCGATCTCGAGCTTGCCGTCCAGCCCGGCGAGTTCGTCGCGATCGTGGGTCCCTCCGGCTGCGGCAAGACGACGATCCTGAACCTCTGTTCCGGATGGCTGACGCCGACCGACGGCGCCGTGCATCGGCGCGGCCGTTCGCGGACGGTCTTCCAGCACGATGGGCTGTTCCCGTGGCTGACCGTCGGCGAGAACGTCAGGCTCGGCCTGCAGCACGTGGCCGAACCCGCGGCACGCACCGAGCGGGCGAAGACCTGGCTCGGTCTCGTCGATCTCGCGGCGTTCGAGTCGCACTACCCGCATCAGCTCTCGGGCGGCATGCGGCAACGCTGCGAACTCGTGCGCGCGCTGGCCGGCGAGACCGACCTGCTGTTGATGGACGAGCCGTTCTCGTCGCTGGACTACCTCACGCGACTGCGGCTGCGTGGCGAACTCGCGCGCCTCCTGCGCGAGCAGCCCCGGACGGTCGTCCTGGTGACGCACGACATCGAGGAAGCCGCGCAGCTCGCCGATCGTGTCGTCGTCCTCAGCGAGCGTCCGGCCCGCGTGCGCGAGGTCGTGCGCATCGACGCGCCGCGTCCCCGCGACCTCACCCAGCCGGCCGTGGTCACCGCCGTGCACCACATCCTGACCGCGCTCGGCCTCGAGCAGGACGAGCCCGCCGAATCAGCCGCCGCCTCGAGCGGCCATCCGCCACGGAGTTGACGATGTTGCGATCGCCGTTCGTACGTTGGGGACTCGGAGCCGTACTGCTCGTCGCCGTGCTGGGGGTGCTGCGACTGCAACCGTGGACGCAACCGGCGCAGCGTGCGGCGGTGCCGGAAGCGGCGCGCGACACGCTTGCCGTCGGCTTCCTGCCGGTCACGTGCCACCTGACGTGCCCGGTCACCGACTACGCGACGCGCACCAGCACCGCGACGCGCTTCGAGTCGCAGCGCTTCACCGACTTCCCGACGGTCGTCGAGACGCTCAAGAGCGGCCGCATCCAGGCGACGTTCATGATTGCGCCGCTGGCGATGAAGCTGCGCGAGCAGGGCGTGAAGGTGAAGATTGCGTACCTCGGTCATCGCGACGGCTCGACGGTGATGGTCCGCAAGGACCTGCCGGCGAAGACGCTGAAAGATTTGGCCGGCAGGACCTTCGCGATTCCGAGCAAGTACAGCAACCAGAACCTGGTGATCCGCAAGGTGATGCAGGACGAGGGCGTCGATCCCGAGACCATCCGCTTCGTCGAGATGCCGCCGCCCGACATGCCGGGCGCGCTGGCGAGCAAGGCGATCGACGCGTACTTCATCGGCGAGCCGCACGCGGCGCGCGCCGAACTCGATGGCTCCGGGCGCGTGCTGTATCACGCCAAGGACCTGTGGCCGCGGTTCATCTCCTGCGTGCTCGTGGTGACCGAGGAATTGATCGAGACCAGGCCCGAAGTCGTGCGCGACCTGGTGCGCGGCATCGCCGAAAGCGGTGAATGGGCCGAGACGCACCGGGTCGAAGCCGCGGCGGTCGTCGCGCCGTACTTCCGTCAGGACGAGAAGCTGGTGCGCTACGTGTTGACACAGCCACCGGATCGCGTCAGCTACCGGATGCTGACGCCCCTCGACGAGGAGATGCAGCAGATCGCCGACATGGGCCTGGCTGCCGGCATCCTCGAGCGTCGCCTCGACGTGAAGGATCTGGTCGATCGACGATTCATCCCGAGCGACATCGAAGCGGCGAAGATCGACGCACCGGCGGCCGCAGCCCCCTGAAGCGAGGCCAGACCCCTTCACGCGGGTAGGGGCCGCTCTCTGAGCGGCCCGTCGTGCGGGCGCCTCAGAGAGGCGCCCCTGCCGTCCGCCCAACGCACCGGCGTTTGAACTGTGCTTGCGACGTGCCATAAGGTGAAGGGCATGACGCACCCACTCGCAGGCACGCGCGTACCGGCCGACATGCTCACGGACGTGCCGGCCCTCCTGGCGGCGTACACCGAGACCCCCGACCCGACGATGGCCACGCAGCGCGTCGCGTTCGGCACCAGCGGTCACCGCGGCAGTTCGTTCAATCGGAGCTTCAACGAGGCTCACATCCTCGCCATCACGCAGGCCGTGTGCGAGTACCGCGCGCAGCACGGGATCACCGGGCCGTTGTTCATCGGCAAGGACACGCATGCCCTGTCCGGTCCGGCCCAGCGCAGCGCCGTCGAAGTGCTGGCGGCCAACCGCGTTCCCACCGTGCTGCAGGTGGACGATGGTTTCGCCCCGACGCCGGTGATCTCGCACGCCATCCTCACGCACAACGCCGGCCGGCCGGCGGCCCAGGCCGACGGGCTCGTCATCACTCCATCGCACAACCCGCCGCCGGATGGCGGCTTCAAGTACAACCCCCCGCACGGCGGCCCCGCCGACACCGACGTCACGCGCTGGATCGAGGATCGAGCCAATGCCCTGATGGCTGACGGCAATGCAGGTGTCCGACGCCTGCCCTACGCCCAGGCGCTCGTCGCCGACGGCATCTCGCAGCGCGATTTCGCCACCGCCTACATCGACGACCTCGGGGCAGTCATCGACATGGACGTGATCCGCGGCTCGGGCCTGCGTATCGGTGTGGATCCGATGGGTGGGGCCGCAGTCGCCTACTGGGCGCGCATCGCCGAGCGCTACGGCATCGACATCACCGTCGTCAATCCGGCGGTCGATCTGGCCTTCGGCTTCATGACACTCGATCACGACGGCAAGGTCCGCATGGACTGCTCGAGTCCGTATGCGATGGCCAGCCTGGTCGGTCTCAAGGATCGATTCGACATCGCCTGGGGCAACGATGCCGATGCCGATCGTCACGGCATCGTCACCCCGTCGGTCGGACTGATGAACCCCAATCACTACCTGGCAGTCGCCATCCGCTACCTGCTCGGCCATCGTCCGTCGTGGACGACAGCGGCCGTGGGCAAGACGCTGGTGTCGAGCAGCATGATCGACCGCGTGGTTGGCGGACTCGGGCGCACGTTGCTCGAGGTACCGGTCGGCTTCAAGTGGTTCTCGCCGGGCCTGGCGGATGGCAGCCTCTGCTTCGGTGGTGAGGAGAGTGCCGGCGCCAGTTTCCTGCGACAGGACGGTTCTGTCTGGACGACCGACAAGGACGGGATCATCCTCGGCCTGCTCGCCGCGGAGATCACCGCAAGGACCGGTAAGGACCCGGGGCTCCATTTCCAGGAACTCACGGCGCAATACGGCACGCCGTACTACGTGCGCCTGGACGCCGCCGCGACGCCGGAACAGAAGAAGGCGTTTGCCCGGCTCACCGGCGACCGGGTGGCGGCCACCACGTTGGCAGGTGATGCCATCACCGCCCGCCTCACCACCGCTCCAGGCAACGGCGCGAGCATCGGCGGCCTCAAGGTGACGACCGACCACGGCTGGTTCGCGGCCCGGCCGTCGGGCACCGAGGACATCTACAAGATCTACGCGGAGAGTTTCCGCAGCGACGCCCATCTCGCGCAGATCGTCAGCGAGGCGAAGGACATCGTCACGGCCGCGCTCGCCTGAGCGACGGCGTGACCGGGCCGCATCATCAGGAGCATGACGTCATGACCTGGATCAAGGTGATTCCGTTCGACGATGACGACGAACTGCAGCGGGCGCGCGATGCACAGCGCGCGCTGTATCCGATCGAGTACGCGACGCCCACGCACATGAACCAGGCGCAGACGGAGGGCATCGTCGCGTCGCATTCGCTGATTCCGGCGGCGCTGCATCACGCCTTCGCGGCGTTCGGCGCGATGATGTCGCCCGACCTCCCGCTGACGCGCCGACAGCACGAGATGATCACGACGGTCGTCTCGGCGACCAACCGGTGCCAGTATTGACTGGAGTCGCACGCAGAGTTTCTGCGTAGGGTGACGTTGGACGAGGCTTTTGTCGAGGCGCTGAAGGCCGATTGGCGGGCGGTGGCGCTGCCCGAGCAGGACCGCGTGATGCTCGAGTACGTCGAGCAGATCACGCGCGATGCGACGCGCATCTCGCCGGCGTTCCACGACCGGCTGCGTGCCGTCGGCTTCGACGATCGCGGGATTCTGCAGATCACGCTGATCGCGTCGTGGTTCAACTACATCAATCGCGTCGCGGATGCGCTCGGCGTCGGCCGCACGCAATAGCCATCGTAGCCGACCGACTTGTCGGTCGGTTCCACGCGGGAGACTCAGCGAGGCGCCCTTACCATCGGGGAACGCAACCACACGGACACGTAGCCGTCGGACTCTGTCCGACGGTCAGCGATGCGCTTCGGCCGGACAAAGCCCGGCCGCTACACCTGGCCGGAAGACGGCGCCGGCCGATCAGGCCGGCGGCCTAGAACGTCAATTTCAGCGCGAACTGCAACAGACGCGGCGGACCGGCGCTCAGGATGCGGCCGAAGTTCGGCGAGTTCAGGTCGGCGACGGGCAGGCCGAAGTTGGCGTGGTTGGCCACGTTGAACGCCTCGGCGCGGAACTGCAGGCGCAGGTCGTTGGGCAGCGCGAACGTGCGCACGAGCGAGACGTCGACGTTGGTGTAGGCCGGTCCGCGCGCGATGTTGCGTCCGGCGTCGCCGAACTCGCCGGCCTCGGTCTGCGGATTGAGGCGACGGAACGCATCGCGGCTCAGCCACTGGTCGACGGTCCGCGGACCGCCATTCGGGTCGCCCACCAGGTCGGGACGGCTCGCCGCGAAGCCGGAGATCGGCGGGCTGTTGGCCTGCAGCGAGACGTTGGTCGAGTCCGACACGGTGAACGGCGTGCCCGAGGTGTGCGTGGCCACGACGTTCAGCTGCCAGTCGCGCAGCGCCGCCTGCGCGACCGTCGGCAGCGAGGCCGGCAGTCGCGGCTCCCAGGTCACGCTGGCGACGAACCGGTGCCGCGCGTCGAACAGCGACGGTCCCTTCTCGGCGCGCAGGTCGAACGGGTTCTGCGGGAGATCGTTCTCGCCGGCCAGCGGCTTGGCGGCCGATCCCGACAGGTTCATCGCTGACAGGTAATCGATCGACTTCGAATACCAGTACGACACATTGGTCGCGAAGCCGTCGCTGTAGCGGCGCGACAGACTGATCTGCCCGGCGTTGTACGACGAGTTGGTCTGGTTGGTGAGCATCGCCACCGTCGACAGGTCACAGGTGCCTCCGTCGGCCGGGCAGTTGGCATACACGCGGCGACGGTCGGCGTTCTGCGCCGTCGCGCCGGGGCCGAACACCGCCGGATTGGCTTCGACGTTGCGCGGCAGGTGCGTGCCCTTGGCGCCAACGTAACGCACCTCGAGCAGATGCTTCGCCCAGAGCGCGCGCTGGATGCTCAGGTTCCACTGCTGCGAATACGGCGGCTTGGCGCCGGGGTCGATGGCGAACACCGTCGACGGGCGGACGAACGTGCCCGGCGGAATCGGCGGTCGGCCGGCATACGGGTTCTGGAAGTTCAGGCCGGCGCCGCTGAACTGCACGAACTGCGTCTGTGGCAGGGCGCTGATCGCGATCTGCGACGCACTGCCGGCACCGGTCTGGAACTGGTCGAAGTAGATGCCGTAGCTGGTGCGCACCGACCATTCTCCGGAACCGGTCGGATCCCACGCGAAACCGACGCGTGGCATCCAGGCGTTGAACGGCTGCACGATGCCGCGGGTGATGCCGGGGTCGCCGGGGAAGAGCAGGCCGCGCGGCGCGTCCGGCCGGACCTGCGACTGCACGCCGGGAATGAAACCATTGAGCCGGTCCTCGGCTTCGGTGAACGGCGTGATGCGCTCGTAGCGCAGGCCATAGTTCATCGTGAGCCGCGAGTTGATCCGCCACTCGTCCTGCGCAAAGAGCGAATAGCCCGTCATCGTCAGGTCGCGTCCGAAGTTGCCGAGCCCCTGGTAGAAGACGACGGGCGATCCGAGCAGCAGGTTGGCGATGGCATTGTTGGTCGGGAAGTTGCCGGCGAAGACGTAGAACGCATTCGGCGCGATCGCCTGGAACATGTCCAGATTGGTGTGGCGATATTCCCCGCCGACCTTGAAGAAGTGGGCGCCGCGGCTCCACGCGAGGCTGTCCTGAATCTCGAACGACGTCTGCGTCGACAGGCGCGGCCCCGTGATGGCGCCGCCGATCGGTGTGTAGCCGGTGATGTTGAAGAACGGCGTGCCCTGGCCTGGCTCGTTGGACGACACATAGCCGAAACCGAGATCACCTGGCGTGCGCTGTCCGATGCGCTGGTCGAAGTGGAACTTGTAGCGGAGGAACGAGGCGCGCAGAGTGTGCGTGAGCGACGGCGTGACGATGCGCGTGGCCGAGGCAGATGCCGAGTGGGTGCCGATGTCGTCGCGGGTCGGATAGCCCGGCACGTCGGTGCCGCGGACCGAGATCGGGTTGATGTTATGGCCGCCCGAGTACGAGTAGCGTGCGAAGAACTGGTCCTTGCTGCCGCGCGTGTAATCGAGGCGCGTGCCAGCCTGATTGAGGTCGTTTTCGCCCACCAGCGTCTCGCGGTAGATCGACGGCGACACGTTGCCGAGCGGATAGAGGTCGAGCACGGTGCGGGCCAGCGGATTGACCGCACCAGCCGGGATGCGGTTGTCCGGGAACGGCGTGCCGCCGGCTGCGAGGTTGAGCAGCGGCGTGCCGAGGCCGGAGAAGTCGCCCTGGCGCTCCGCTGGCGTCGGCACGGTGGCCGTCGTCGTGATGCCCTGCTTGTTGCGGAAGCCTTCGTAGTACCCGAAGAAGAACACCTGGCCGCGCCGGACGGGGCCGCCGATGGTGCCGCCGAACTGGTGCTGGTTGAGCGGCTCGACGTCGCGCGAGAAGAAGTTGCGGGCGTCGAACGCGTCGTTGCGCAGGAACTCGTAGGCGCTGCCGTGGAACTGGTTGCCACCCGAGCGCGTCACCACGCTCGTGGTCGCACCCGCCGTGCCGCCGTATTCGGGCGGCGCGCTCTGCGTGAGGATGCGGAACTCCGCGATCGCATCGACGGGCAGACGCAGCGCATAGCCGCCGTCCATGCGGTTGAGGTTCTGGGCGCCGTCCACCAGGTAGTTGTTCTGCTCCGGACGCATGCCGTTCACGGCGTACGCCTGGCCCTGCCTCAGGCTGCCGCCCGCCGTCGCCACGCCGGCCGTCAGCGGTGCCACGCCGGTCTGCAACAGCCCGAGCTGGGTGAAGTTCCGGCCATTGAGCGGCAGGTCGACGAGCTCGCGTCCGGTCACGACGCGCCCAAGCGCGTTCGACGAGGCATCCACCAACTGCGCGCCACCTTCGACCGTCACCGTCTCGGCCACGCTCGCCGGCGACAGCTGGACGGTGATGCGGACCGTGTCGCTGACGCTCACCGGCACCCGCTCCTGCACACCCGGCGCGAACTGCGGCACCTCGACGCGCACCCGATAGGCGCCCACCGGCAGCAGCGGCACCCGGAAGAACCCATCGTCACCCGTCACCGTTTCCTTGCTGATGCCGGTGTCGACATGCGTCGCCACGACGACGGCGCCGGGCATCGCCGCCTCGGTGTTGTCGACGACACGACCCTCGATGGTGCCGGTGGGATCCTGTGCGGCGGCCGGACGCAGCGCCAGCAGGCAGATGAACGCGACGAGCGCGGTCCTGACGATCACGAAGTCACTCCTGAAGAACGAAGGGGTTCAGACACCGCTGCCGGACGCGACGGGCGGCCGGGCGGCATAACCGACGCGGGCCAGTCGCTGGCCCATCTCGTCGTACAGCGTCTCGTCGTGCGGCGTGAACGTGGCCAGCCCATCGACGTAGCGGTTGAACATGCAGAACGCCGCCGCGATCAGCACGGTGTCGTGCACCTCGCGGTCGTCGGCGCCGGCCGCGCGCGCGGCGTCGACGTCGGGCGCGGTCACGTGCAGCCCCCCGTGCACGACA
>DATJTM010000005.1:0-4701 GCA_035503395.1 Luteitalea sp. | reverse complement strand
AGCCGGCCGTCGCGTCCGGCTGAAGCAGGACATTCCGCAGCTGGTCGACGTACTGGCGCGCGGCATCCCCGGCTGCACCTTCTCCTTCTTCGTGATCTCCGCTGCTCCGCGTGAGGTCATCTGCGCGGCCCTCGAGGGCGTCGTACCCGAAGATCACATCTTCGGCACCGACCTGGAGTTCGACGCGGTGACCGGGGAGATCACGGCCGTCAATCACGTGCCTGCCGGGTACGGCAAGGTCGCCGTGCTCGAGCAGCTCGAGTCGCGTGTCGGCAGCCACCCCGAACACACCATTTACGTCGGTGACGGCAGCTCGGACGTGCATGTGATGCTGCACGTCAACAACCGCGACGGCTTCACGGTGGCCGTTTCGGAGAACCGGCTGCTGGCCCGGATCGCTCGTCGCACCGTTCTCAGCGACAGTGCCCTCAGCGTGATGGTGCCGGTGCTCGGCCACGTGGGCGGCTGGAGTTCGACCCGCATCCGCGAGCTCTTCGCCACCTACGGCCTGACGATGCAGGACTGGGAACGCGCGAGGACCGACAAGGTCACCCTGCGCGAGATGCCGGCGCTGGCCCGTGCGGAGTCGGCGTGATGACGCTTCCCGACGGCATCGGCTGGCTCGCGACCTCGGTCTTCACCGCGTCCTACCTCACGCGCTCGCCGGTGGCGTTGCGGCGGGTGCAGATGGCTGGCGCCTCGTTGTGGTTCAGCTATGGCGTCGTCACCCGGGCCACGCCGGTCATGGTGGCCAATCTGCTGGTGCTCGGCGCCGCGTGCTGGGCGGAGGTCCGTGACCGTCGCTCCCGTGCGACGACCGAAGAGGCCACCCTCACTGCGTCTATCCCGTCCGTCGTCAGCCACCCACCGGCGACGCGCCAGGTGGCGTGACGCGGATCAGGCGCACGTCCGGTCCTTTGATGTCGATGTGGATGCCGATCGCGCCGGTGGGCGCCAAACGCAAACGCTCGGGCCACTCGATCGCGAGGACCCCCTCGTCGAGCGCATCGTCGAACCCGAGATCGTCGATCGCAGCGCCGTTGGGCAGCCGGTACAGATCGACGTGAAATAGAGGCAACCGTCCGCCACGGTATTCGTGCATCAGTGTGAACGTCGGGCTGCTGACGGCGTCTTCATCAAGGCCCAGCCCGAGGGCGAGGCCGCGCACGAACGCCGTCTTTCCTGCCCCTAAGTCGCCGCGCAGCAGGAGGACGGTGCCTGCGTCCATGGTGGCGACGAGATCACGCGCAGCCGCGATCGTCTCATCCTCCGACGCCGTGAGGAGAATGCGTGCGCCTTCGCTCACGCATCCTCATCGTCAGCGGCGGCCGCCGGATCGGCGGACAACTCGAGGACGGCGTCACCGAGATACGTCAGCAGGTCAGACGCGTTGAGGGCCACCTCGCCGAGATCGGCCATCGCGAGATCGCCGGCGTGCCCGTGCAGATACACGCCGAGACGCGACGCCCCTTCGGCGTCGAGCAGCTGACCGAACCAGCCGGCGATGACGCCCGTCAGCACGTCGCCGGTGCCGCCCGTCGCCATGCCAGGATTGCCCGTCATGTTGATGGCGACGCTGCCATCGGGCGCGGCCACGAGCGTGCGATGGCCCTTCAGCACCACGTGCAGCTGGTGCGACTCGGCAAATGTCCGCGCCGTCGTCACGCGATCCTTCTGCACCTCGTCGATCGACACACCGGCCAGCCGCGCCATCTCGCCGGGATGCGGCGTGATGATGATGTCGTGACCGTCGCGCGCCGTCAGGCGTTCGGCGTGCTCGCCGGCGAAGGCGTTGAGCGCGTCGGCGTCGAGCACCATCGGCACGCCGGCCCGCTCGACGACGGCGTGGACGAACTGGCGGACGCCCTCGCCTGCCCCCAGGCCGGGGCCCATCGCGATCACGTCGGTCGGCATCTCGAGGATCTTGTCGACAGCGTCAGGCGTGACGCGGCCCTCCTCGTCTTCCGGCAGGCCGATCGTCATGTATTCGGGCGCCATCGCCGCGAGGATCGGCTGCACCGACTTCGGCGTCGCGATCGTCACGAGACCAGCGCCCGACCGCAGCGCGGCCATCGCCGTGAGGTGCGCCGCGCCGCTCTTCCCCATCGAGCCGGCGATGATCAGCACGCGGCCGAACTCGCCCTTGTGCGCTTCGGGATCGCGGGGCTCGAGCACGCTGCGCATCACGCCACGCGTCACGACCTCGAGGTAGGCGCCTTCCAGGCGTTCGATCACGGCCTCGGGAATGCCGATGTCGGCGACGACCAGCTCACCGCACACGCGCTGCGCCGGCGGCAGGATGTGACACACCTTCGGCGCAGCCAGCGTCACGGTGACGGCCGCGCGGATCGCCTCGCCGTCGACTTCGTGGGTGTCGGCCAGCAACCCGCTCGGCACGTCGACGGCGACGACGGGAATCCCGCTGCCATTGAGGTCACCGACGATCGTCGGATACATCCCGTCCAGCACCTGTCGCAGGCCGGTGCCGAAGATTGCGTCGACGATCACGTCACACTGCGAAATCTCCGAGAAGTGCAGTTCCCACGTCTGCTCGTCGGCAATCTCGACGACCGTCACGCCAAGGCGTCCGAGCACCTCGAGGTTGTGGCGGGCGTCACCGCGCACCTCGGCGATCGGCCCGATCACGAACACGCCGACTTCGACGACACGCTCCAGTAACGTCCGCGCGATGACGAAACCATCGCCACCGTTGTTGCCGCGACCGGCCAGCACGGCGACGCGGCGCGCGGCGAGATTCGGGAACAGCGCCTCGATCGCCGCCACCACCTGCCGGCCCGCGTTCTCCATCAGGACGAGCGAGGGAATCCCCAGCTCCTCGATGGTGAACCGGTCGGCCTCGCGCATCTGCGCGGCTGTCAGGACTCGCATGCCTGCATGGTACCCTCGGCTGTGCCAGTCGCGGTCAACATCGATGGCCAGTTGCACGGCCGGGACGATGCCAGGGTGTCGGTCTTCGATCACGGCTTCCTGTTCGGCGAAGGCGTGTACGAGGTGCTGCGCACGTATCGCCAGCGGCCGTTCCTCTACCCCGAGCACATGCGCCGCCTTCGTGCGTCGGCCGACCGCGTCGCGCTCGACTGTCCGCTCGACGATGGCGCCCTCCTGACCCGTATCGACGAGACAGTGGCCGCGGCCGCGCTCGACGGCGATGCCTACGTGCGCATCCTGCTGACGCGTGGCGTCGGCGACATCGTCTACGACCCGCGCGCCTGCCCGACGCCCACCCTGGTCATCATCGTCAAGCCGCACGTCGACCCGCCGGCCGAGGCGCTGACCAATGGCGTGAAGCTGGCGATGGCCGACGTGGTGCGCAACCACCCGGGCAGCGTCGACCCGGCGATTAAGTCGAACAACCTGCTGAACAACGCGTTGGCGATGCAGCAGGCATATCGCGAGGGCGCCTTCGAGGCGCTGATGCGCAACCACCGCGGTGAGCTGTGCGAGTGCGCCCAGTCCAACTTCTTCGTCGTGCGCGATGGCGTGCTGCTCACGCCGCCGACCGACGCCGGACTGCTGGTCGGCGTCACGCGGGCGTTCGTGCTGGAGCTGGCGGCGCAGCTGGGGATTCCGGCTGAAGAGCGGGTGCTGCGGGATGCCGACCTGGCATCGGCGCAGGAGGCGTTCCTCACGAGCACGACCCGGGAGATCGTCCCGGTCGTGCAGGTGGGCACTCAAGTTATCGGTGAGGGGACGCCGGGGCCAGTGACTCAGCGCCTGATGCGCGCGTTCACCGACGCTGTCCCGTCGCGACTCTCCTAGGGCAATTTCAGAATTTCAGACGTTCACAATTTCACCACCGCCTCTTCACGTCGTAGCCGATGGTGGTGGCCTCGACGTCTGGCGGTGATGGTGAACTCTGAAATTCGCCTTTCTGAAATTGCGCCTACGCCTCGACCGGTTCGTCTGCGTACTCCGCAATCGGCGGGCACGCGCACATCAGGTTGCGATCGCCGTACGGATTGTCGATGCGACCGACTGCCGGCCACACCTTGTGACTCCGTAGATACGACAGCGGGAACGCCGCGTCCGAGCGCGTGTACGGTCGCGTCCACTCGTCGGCCATCACCACAGCGGCGGTGTGCGGCGCGTGTTTGAGCACGTTGTTGCGCGCGTCGACCTTGCCGTCGATCACCGACTGAATCTCGGCGCGGATCGCCAGCATCGCGTCGCAGAAGCGATCGAGTTCGTCGCGCGACTCGCTTTCGGTCGGCTCGATCATCAACGTGCCCGGCACCGGGAACGAGACGGTCGGCGCATGGAAGCCGTAGTCCATCAAGCGCTTGGCCACGTCCATCTCGTCGATGCCCGACGCCTGCTTGAGCGGACGCAGGTCGAGGATCAACTCGTGGGCGACGCGACCGTCGCGGCCGGTGTAGAGGACCGTGAAGGGGCCCTCGAGCCGCGCCTTGATGTAGTTGGCGTTGAGGATGGCGTACCGCGTCGCCTCGGTCATCCCGTCGCCGCCGAGCATCGACATGTAGCCGTACGAGATCAGGAGGATCAGCGCGCTGCCCCACGGCGCCGCTGAAATCGCGTGGATGCCGGTGTCGCCACCGCCGGTCGCCACGACCGGATGCGACGGCAGGAACGGCACCAGATGCGCGGCCACGCCGATCGGCCCCATGCCGGGACCACCGCCACCGTGCGGAATCGCGAAGGTCTTGTGCAGGTTCAGGTGAC
>DATJTM010000004.1:0-13248 GCA_035503395.1 Luteitalea sp. | reverse complement strand
CCTGGCTCGTCGACTGGGCACCGCCGCCGGGCTGGCGGCGCGTGGCCGCGGCCAGTCGCGCGTGGCGGTCGTGGCCCACGGCGTGCTGCAGGGCGAGTCGATGGTGCGGGCCCTGGCCGAGGGCTTGACGATGGCGGCGTTCCACGTCGACGCCTACAAGACGAAAGACCGCAAGCTCGCCGACCTGCAGTCGGCCGCGATCGTCGTCTCCGAAGGCGCCGCGTCGTCGCTCTCCGATGCGGTGGCACTCGGGGCGGCGCTCGGTGAAGCGACGAACGTCGCGCGGGCGTTCGCCCACGAGCCGCCCAACGTGCTCACGCCAAAGGTACTGGCCGAACGCGTGCAGGAGTTGTTCGCAGGCACGTCCGTGCAGGTCGACGTGCTCGACGAGGCGCAGTTGCGCGCACATCACATGGGCCTGCTGCTCGGTGTAGCCCAGGGCAGCACGCACGTGCCGCGCATGGTCGTGCTGACGTACACACCGGAGAACGCCGCCGGTCCCGTGCTCGGCCTGGTTGGGAAGGCCGTGACGTTCGACACCGGTGGCATCTCGATCAAGCCGGCCGAGAACATGGACCGCATGAAGTACGACATGTGCGGCGGTGCGGCCGTGATCGGGGCGTTCCACGCATTGGCGCGCATCGGTGCGCCGTCGAAGGTGATCGGCGTGATTCCCTCCGTCGAGAACATGCCGAGTGGAACGGCATTCCGGCCAGGCGACGTCCTCACGGGCGCGAGCGGCCTGACGGTCGAGATCACGAACACCGACGCCGAGGGGCGGCTGATCCTCGGCGACGCGCTCTGGTACGCGCAGAAGCTCGGCGCCACGCACCTGGTCGACATCGCGACGCTCACCGGGGCCGTCGCCGTGGCGTTGGGCCGATTCGCATCCGGCCTCTTCGGGACACCCGATCGCTGGCGCGATGCGGTGCAGGAGGCCAGCGTGCGCGCGGGTGACTTCCTGTGGCCGATGCCGATGACCGACGACTACAAGGAACTGCTGAAGAGCGACATCGCCGACATGGTGAATGCGGCCGGTACGCGCTACGGCGGCGCCATCAGCGCGGCACTGTTCCTCAAGGCCTTCACTGGCGACACGCCGTGGGCCCATCTCGACATCGCCGGGACTGCGTGGGTCGACGAACCGAAGCCCTGGCAGCCGAAGGGCCCGACCGGCGTCGCCGTGCGCACGCTCGTCGAACTGGCACGGACGGCGGGCAACTGGGTCTGATCGGTGTCGACGCCGAGCCCGCAGACACCGGCGCCACCACCCCCGCCAGCCAGGCGCGACCAGCCAGCTGCGCCAGCCGACCGGACGACGGCGCCGCCACCTCGAGACGGTAAGGACGGTGCCGCGTCGTCGGGCGACGACGAAGCCACGCGCCCCGCCCTCGGCGACGGCAAGGCGTCCGGCACCGGCGTTCTCCGTCAACCCGGTCGGCCCGATCGGGACGTGCCGTTGATGTCGATCCAGCGCGACGAGGACCGCGTCCAAGTCGGCCCCATCACGAAGGAGACGGGCGTTGCCGACGTGTTGCTCGGCTCGATGGGGATTGTCGCCGTCGCAGTGATCGGCTCACTGCTGTTGGGCGCGGTGATGGGCGGCATCCTCGTGTTCGTCAAGCATCGCCTCGGGTGGGGCGGCCCCGACAAGGACGACGACGAACACATCACGCTGACTGAGAGGTAGGGACGCGCCGCCGGCGCGTCCGAACGTCGGCCGGCTCGACGAGCCAGCCCTACCTGGCATGACTGACTCACTGCGTACGAGCCGTGGTCGTCGTGCCCTTCAGCGAACGCTGATACTTCAACACCGCGTCGCGCAGCGCTTCGGCGATGTCCTGCCGGTACTTCGACGTCTTGAGCCGCGAGCCTTCGTCCGGCGTGCTGACGAAGCCGATCTCGGCCAGCACGCTCGGCATCGACGCACCGATCAGCACCACGAGCGGCGCCTGCTTGATGCCGCGGTCGGGGAGCTCGGACTCGGTCTTGCGCAGCTTCGTCACCAGGCTGCCCTGGACCATCTCCGCCAGGTCGCGTGATTCATCGAGCTTGTTGTTCAGCGTGATGGCCTTGACGATGTCGGGCAGCTGCCGCATCGAGCCCT
Source organism: Luteitalea sp. (assembly GCA_035503395.1). GTDB lineage: Bacteria > Acidobacteriota > Vicinamibacteria > Vicinamibacterales > Vicinamibacteraceae > Luteitalea. Next base: position 11,141 of record DATJTM010000004.1, on the reverse strand, counting down.
TCGCGATAGCGTTTTCGCGCGCCGCCACTTCCTCGGCCTCACTGTTGTTGGCGAAGTTCAGCACGAACGTCTCGATGCCCTGGGCCGTCCGGCGCCGGCTCGAGTTGGCGTGAATCGACAGGAACAGGTCGGCGTTCTGCCGATTGGCGATGCGGGTGCGCTCCTCGAGCTCGATGAAGGTGTCGGTGCGACGGGTCATCACCACGTCGACGAGCGACTCCTGCTTCAGCAACTTCTCGAGGCGGAGGGCGACATCGAGCACCAGCTCGGCTTCCTTGATGCCGTCGCCGAGCGAGCCCGGGTCGTGGCCGCCGTGTCCGGCGTCGATGACGATGCGCGAAATGCCGAGACCGAGCTGCCGCGCGAGCGAGTAGCTGCCGGAGCTGTTCGACTCCGGTGCCGTCGGTGCCGTCGTCACGTTCGGGGCTGCCGCCGTGGCGGGCAGCGGTGCGTCGGCCGCCTTCGTGTCGGCGACCTTCGTCTCTGGTGCAGCCGTCGGGACGGGAACTGCGGCAACCGTTGCGGGCGATGCGGAGGCGACCGCCGGAGCCTTGCTGCCGGCGAGGGGACCAGGCAATCGCTGGCCAGCTCCCGTGCCGGTCGGCAGCGAAGGCGGCATCTGCTTGGTCAGCGCCGGCTCGCGGTACATGTCGAGCACGAGGCGATACGGGTTGTAGAGGGTGAACAGGCTGTGGCGCGACACGCCGCGGGTGTCGACGACCACGCGCGTCACACCGCCGGGATGAGTACCGACACGAATCTCGCGCACCACGTCGCCATCGTCGAACGCGCGCACGCCTTCGTCGATGTGCGAGGCGAGATTTGCTCCACGCAGGTCGAAGAAGAGGCGCTGCGGGTTCTGCAGCGCTTCCTCGTGATAGGCGACTTCGCCATCGAGTTCGATCGTCACGCGCACGACTTCGGGCAGCACCACGCGCCGGATGTCACGCACGGTCACGCGGTCGGTTGACGATGGCTTCGCGTTCGCCGTGGCAGCCCCTGCCGCAGGCGTCGCGGGCGTGGTGGCCGTGGAGCGTGGAGCGGCCGCGGTCGTCTTTGGAGGCGCGGTGACCGGGGCAGCTGGGGAGGCCGTGTCGGCGGCGTCTTCCGTCGGTGCCGGCTCGGCTTCCTCGGTGCGGATGTTGGCCTTGGCCAGCTCCGCCGCCGCAGGGGGCGGCGTCTTCGGTTCGGCCTTCGCGTTGCGCGTCTCGGTCTTGGTCGTCTTCGGGGCGGCCGCGTTGATCTTGCGCAGTCGTGTCTGGGCGTCGCGCGCCAGCGAACTCGACGGATACTCGCGCACCAGCCAGCGCAGCATCGTCATCGCGCTGTCGCGCTCCTGCCGCGCACCGTAGGAGATGTTGGCGTCGTAGGCGAGATTGGCGCCGTTCCAGAGTGCGTTGTCGGCGTAGCCGCTGCGCGGCCACTTCCGCGCAATCAACTCGTACTCTTCGATGACGGCCCGCATCTGCGACAGCGGCGCCTTGCGGCGCGATGATCGGAGCGAGCGCTCCCGCGCCAGCGTCCGTTCGTAGGCGGTTTCAGCCGTCCGCGTGCGGGACACCTGGCTGACCGGCGCCTTCTTCTTCGTCGTCGTGCGCCGGCGCTGGGCGTCGGCCGGCAGCCCGACCGCGAGGGTCAGGGCCGCGATGGCGATGATGCGTAAGCTGCGTCGCATGCGAAGTCCTCAGCGCAGTTGCGCGTCCACCTCGTCGAAGTAGTCCTTGGGCACCAGCAGCTCACGGGCCTTGCCGCCCTGGCCGCTGGAGACCAGCCCCTCGGCTTCCATCATGTCGACCAGGCGGGCGGCACGGCTGAAGCCGATGCGCAGGCGCCGCTGCAGGTAGCTGATGGAGGCCTGACCGCTCGAGACGACGATGCGTGCGGCTTCGTCGTAGAGGTCGTCCTTCTCGAAGCCGCCGGCGACGGTGTTCTCCGACTTCTCTTCGTCGGTGATCGTCCGGTCGTACAGCGGCTGGCCCTGCTTGCGCAGGAAGCTCGCCAGTCGGGCGCTCTCCTGCTCGGAGATGTAGGCGCCATGCAGGCGCATCACGCGCGACGAGGCCGGCGGCAGGAAGAGCATGTCGCCCTTGCCGAGCAGCTGTTCGGCGCCGTTGCTGTCGAGAATCGTCCGCGAGTCGACCTTCGACGACACGCGGAAGGAAATGCGCGACGGCATGTTGGCCTTGATGAGGCCGGTGATGACGTCCACCGAGGGACGCTGCGTCGCCAGGATCAGGTGGATGCCGACGGCGCGGGCCATCTGCGCCAGACGGCAGATCGACTGCTCGACCTCGTTGGAGGCGACCATCATGAGGTCGGCGAGTTCGTCGATCACGACGACAATGAACGGCAGCGGCTTGAGCTGCTCACCGTTCTTCGGATCGGTCCGCACCTCGCCGGCATCCATCGACGCCTTCAGGTTGCGGTTGAACTGCTCGATGTTGCGCACCCCGAATGCCGCGAGCGTCTTGTAGCGCTCTTCCATCTCGCGCACGGCCCAGCGCAGGGCGTTGGCCGCGAGCTTGGGTTCCACGACCACCGGCGTCAGCAGGTGCGGGATGTCCTCGTACATGCCGAGTTCGAGGCGCTTGGGGTCGATCATGATGAACCGCACCTGGTCGGGCGTGGCGCGGTACAGGATGCTGGTGAGCATCGCGTTGAGGCCCACCGACTTGCCGGTCCCGGTCGAGCCGGCGATCAACAGGTGGGGCATCGTCGCGAGATCGCTGACGTACGGCTCGCCGTGAATCGACTTGCCGAGCGCGATGGCCAGCTTCGAGTTCGAGCGTCGATACGGCTCCGACTCCAGCAGCTCACGCAGCGAGATCGACTCACGCACGGGGTTCGGAATCTGGATGCCGACCGTGCTCTTGCCTGGGATGCGATCGATCAACACCGACTCGGCCCGCATCGCGAGCGAGAGGTCCTCCGACAGGCCGGTGATCTTGCTGTACTTCACGCCGGCGTCGGGCTTGAACTCGTAGGTCGTGACGACCGGACCCGGCAGGATCTGGACGACGTTGCCTTCGACGGAGAACTCGCGGCACTTGTCTTCGAGCTGCCGCGCCGAGTCCATCAACTCGCGTTCGTCGACCTTGCGCTCGGCCTGGGCCGGATCGAGCAGGGCCAGCGGCGGCAACGTGTAACCGCCCGCCTTCCGTTCGGCCGGGGCCTTGAGTTCGGATTCCGGCGCACTCTCGGCCAGCGGCAGCGGCGCCGGCGTGTTGACCCGGACGGGGGGCTTGGGGCGCACCTGCGGCATTGCCGCGGCGATCCGTGCGGGTGCGGGCCCGGACCCGGGCGCGGACGCTGCCGTGGCCGTCATCGGCGCGGCGGCCATTTCTGCCGCCATGGCGGCCGCGGCCGCGCGGCGCGACGGCGGCGGTGCCGGCGCGACCGGTGGAGCCTCGACGGCCGGCGCGGTGGCGCGGGTGCGCCGCTGCTGGGCGTCGGCCCGCACCGAATCGAGCTTCGCGGCCGTGCGCTGCACGTCCTCGGGGTCGCCACCGCGCTCGATGTGCTTGCGGACGACTTCGCGCTTCTGCTCGTCGCGCCGCTTTGCTTCGCGCCGCGCCTTCACGTCCTCGGTATAGGCATTGACACGCGAGCGTGCGCGTCCCGCGAGCGCCGCGGACACGGCACTCAGCGACACCTGCGTCGTCAGGATGAAGCCGAGCATGCCGAGCGAGAGGATGACGATCGCGCCACCGGTCTTGTTCAGGTATCGCACGGCGAGGTCGGCAAGTTCGGCGCCCAGATGACCGCCGGCGGGCACCGCCGTGTCCGAGGTCGAGAGATCACCGAGCGTCAGGCCGAGCAGGGCCGACACGCACATCAACAGCACGACCGCGCCGATCGTCTTCGTATAGCCGGCCGGCAGCGTGCGGCACCAGAAGTAGTGCCAGCCCGCCACGAGCAGCACGAGCGGAATCAGGAACGAGGCGTAGCCGAGCAGCTGGAACGAGGACTCGGCCACGAACGCGCCGAAGGTGCCGGCGAAGTTGGCGGCCTGCTTGGGCGGCCCGGCGTAGAAGAACCACGCGGGGTCGCTTGGCGTGTAGCTCGCGAGCGCCATGAACCAGAGCAGCGCCCCGAAGAACAGGCCCACGCCGAGGGCTTCGCTCGCACGTCGTGACATCACGGATGCCGACATCAGATCTCCATCACCACAGGCACGATCAACGGCCGGCGCCCGGCCTTGCGGCGGACGACACGCTGCAACTCTGCGCGGACACGCTCTCGCAGCAGCCCGACGTCGGTCCGCTCCTCGACGGGCGCCTCACGGATGGCATCGCGGATGAGCGCCGTCGCGTCGCGGAGCAGGGCCTCCGACGACTCGTCGACGACGAAGCCGCGCGTGATGATCTCGGGCGTGCCGGCGAGCTCGCCCGTCTGCAGGTTGATCGCCACCATCGGCACGATCAGCCCGTCGCCGGCGAGATGACGGCGGTCGCGCAGCACTTCGTCGGCGACTTCGCCGGTCCGCGTGCCGTCGATCAGCCGGCGGCCGACCTCGGCGCGCGCGACCACGGCGGCGCCTTCACCGTCGAAGCGCAGCACGTCGCCGTTGTCGATGACCAGCACCTCGGTCGTTCGCGACACGGCCTGTGCGACGCGCGCGTGGCGCGCCAGCTGACGGTACTCGCCGTGGATTGGCACGAAGTACCGCGGCTGCACCAGCGAGTGCACCAGCTTCAGTTCCTCGACGTGGCCGTGCCCTGAGACATGGACGTGCTTCTGGCCTTCGTAGATCACGTCGGCCCCGCGCAGCGCGAGGTGGTTCATCACGCGGCCGATGGCGCGTTCGTTGCCTGGAATCGCACGAGCCGAGAACACCACCACGTCATCGTCATCGACCTTGACGGCGCGGTGATCGTCGATGGCGATGCGTGAGAGCGCGGCCTGCGGCTCACCCTGCGAGCCGGTCGTGATGCACACGACGTCGCTGGCGGGGAAGTTGCGGACTTCGCTGTCGCGGATCTGGATGCCGGACGGGATGCGCAGGTAGCCGAGGCGCTGCGCGGTTTCCGAGTTGTCGACAACGCCACGGCCCACGAAGGCGACGTGTCGATCGAACTGCGCCGCGAGATCCACGAGGATCTGCATGCGATGGATGCTCGAGGCGAACATCGCGACGACGATCTTGCCGGCCGTCGACGTGAAGATCTCCTCGAAGCCATCGATGACATCGCGCTCGGAGCCGGCGACGCCGGGACGGTCGATGTTCGTGCTGTCAGCGAAGAGAGCCAGCACGCCCTGCTGTCCGAGCTCGGCGAGCCGCGGCAGATCGGTGCGCTCGCCATCGAGCGGTGTGTGATCGATCTTGAAGTCGCCTGTGTGCACCAGGATGCCGGCCGGCGTGTGAATCGCCAGGGCCAGGCAGTCGGGCATGCTGTGGGTGACGCGCAGGCACTCGATGGTGAACGGTCCGACCTCAACGCGGTCACGTGGCGCCACCGGCTTCAGGCGTCCGCGGACGTCGATGTCGTGCTGTTCGAGGCGGTGTTCGACCAGTGCCAGCGCCAGCTTCGAGCCGTAGACCGGGCCGTCGACGAGCGGCATCAGGTACGCGAGACCGCCGATGTGGTCCTCGTGCCCGTGCGTCAGGAAGACGGCCGAGACCTTGTGGCCGAGTCCTTCGAGATAGGCGAGGTCGGGCACGACGAGATCGACGCCCGGCAATTCCGGGTCGGCGAACATCACGCCGGCATCGATCACGATGGTCGTGTCACCACAGGTGATCGCCATCGTATTCATGCCGAACTCGCGCAGGCCGCCAAGCGGCACGACGTCGACTGGCTGTGCCAGTCTCGCTTCGGGGACGGTCATCGATCGTTCGTTCGCACCAGAGCGTCGGGTGTTCCCGACAGCACGTCCGGCCGCAGCACCGGGCTGCGAGCGGCTTCATACGCGCTGCGCCACGTGCTCCGGTCAAGGTGGGGGACCGGCGCGGTGGACACGGACAGCCGGCGGGCCTGGCGGGAGCCAGCGCCGACACTCTGGATGTCAGACCCACTGGGTTGGGCTGAATCCGCTAAGTCCTACAACGGACAGGAGGATAACACAGCCGGCTGCGCGCGACGGACGGTCGGGACGGCGCTCCCTATCTGGCGTCCGCCGTATGTCGTGACGCGTCGGCCAGACGTGCGAACTCGGCCAGGGTGAGGGTTTCGGCCCGGCGGGTGCCATCGATGTCGGCCGCCCGCAGCCAGGCGGTTGCGTCGGCCCCCTCGCCGCGAGCCAGCGCCTGGAGCGACGTCGACAGCATCTTGCGCCGCTGGGTGAAGACGTGGCGGACGATGGCGTCGAAGCGCTGGCGATCGGCAACCGCCACGCGCTCGGGTCGGAACGCGATGCGGACGACGGCGGAGTGGACCTTCGGCGGCGGCCGGAAGGCGCCTGGCGGCAGCACGAACACGCGCTGGACGTCGGCCTGCAGTGCCATCGCGATCGACAGCGGACCGTAGTCGCGCGTGTCGGGCACGGCCACCAGCCGATCGGCGACCTCCTTCTGGAGCATCAGGACGGCGTCGCTGACGCGCTGGTCACGGGCCAGCGCCAGCAGGCGCGCCATGATCGGCGTCGAGACGTTGTAGGGCAGGTTGGCGGCGACGCGGTATGGGCCGTGGCCGTCGTGCCACGTGTCGACCGGCACGGCGAGGAAGTCGCCCTGATGGACGTGGACGTTCGGCAGCGCCCGCTCGCGCAGATGGGCGACGAGGTCACGGTCGATCTCGACGGCGTGCACGACGGCGCCGCTCCGGGCGATCGGCTCGGTGAGCTGGCCGCGGCCGGGACCAATCTCGAGAAACGTCTGGCCGGGCTGCGGCGCGATGGCAGCGACGAGCTTCGCGATCCAGGCGGGCTCGAGGAAGTGCTGGCCGAACCGCTTGCGCGCAGGTCCTGTCCGCCGAAGCTCTGGCGAAGGCGGAACCACTAGTCGGCGCCCCCGTCCTGGGCGAACCAGAACTTGTCCTCGACCTCCTGGATCTCCTCCTCGGACATCCCGAAGTAGTGGCCGACCTCGTGGATCAGCGTCTCGGCGACCATCGCGACGAGGTCGTCCTCGTTGACGGCGTCCTCCTCGTGCGGCCCCTGATACAGCACGATCTGATCGGGCTCGCGATTGCCGTCGCCCCACTGGCGCTCGGTCATCGGCGTGCCGAGATAGAGGCCGTACAGCGTGTCCGGCGGCTCGATCTCCATCTCCGCGAGCAGGTCGGCAGGCGGATGGTCCTCGACGATGATGGCGATGTTGCGCATCGCGTCGCGGAAATCCTGCGGAATGATCGAGAGAGCCTCCTCGATCAACTGCACGAACGCGTCACGGGTCAATTGGTACCTCGCTTCGCTCGGCCGCCGGCCTTCGTCATTGGGCCTTCGGCCTTCGTCGCTCGGCCGGCGGTCGTCGCTGGAACCTCCGCCACCTTTCCCTTCGTAGCCGGCCGACTTGTCGGCCGGTCCTGGGCCTTGGGCCTTGGGCCCGGGGCCTTCGCAGCGTCCTTCTTCGTAGCCGGCCGACTCGTCGGCCGGTTCCGCGAGGACGCCACCGCTTTCCTCGCACTGCGTTGCACGGGGGCGGCGAGATCCAACGGCTGGACGCCGCCCGTCTTGAACGGATAGCGGCAGATGTCGTTGACTTCGCACTCGGCGCATTGCGGCTTCGGACGGCAGATGCGGCGGCCGTGCAGGATCAACGCATCGGACATGCGCGTCCAGTCCTCGCGTGGGGTCGCGGCGCACAGGTCCTGCTCGACCTGCTCCGGCGTCGTCGCGCGGGTCAGGCCAATCCGTTCGGCCACCCGCAGCACGTGACGATCGACGGGGAGCCCCGGCACACCGAGCGCATGACCAAGCACCACGTTGGCCGTCTTGCGGCCGACGCCGGGCAGCGTCGTCAGCGCGTCCATGTCGGCCGGCACCTCGCCGCCGAAGTCCTGGACGAGGCGCTGCGACAACGTCACGATCGCCTTCGACTTCACGCGGAAGAAGCCGGTGGACACGATGATCGGTTCGACGTCGACCGGATCGGCGACTGCCAGTGTCGTCGCGTCTGGGTACTTCGCGAAGAGCGCCGGCGTCGTCTCGTTGACGCGCCTGTCGGTGGACTGCGCCGACAGCACCGTGGCGATCAGCAACTCGAACGCGTTGGTGTACGCGAGCTCGGTGTCGGGGGCAGGGTAGTGGCGGAGCAGCCGTTCGAGCACTGCGGGCGCAGGCACGAGCGCCGGCTCGGACTTCGAGGCACGAGGCACGCCGCGATCGTACCGCCGAATGACCAGGCGTGCCGTCCGGTTTGGCGCCTCAGACAAAGAAGCCCGGCGCTCCATGCAGAGCGCCGGGCTTCTGGTGGACCTGACTCCTGTATTCCTGCTTTTCTGAGTCCTGAGTCCTGCCTTCCTGTCTAGAAGTCGAAGCGCAGACCGAACTGCATCTGCCGTGGCGGCTGGGCGGTGCTGATCGTCGCGAACGCCACGTTGTTCCGATCGAGATTCGGGTTGCCCAGGTTCACCGTGTTGAAGACGTTGAACAGGTCGATGATCGGCGTCAGGTTGTAGCGCTTGCCGAACCGGAAGTTCTTGCGGAACGACAGGTCGAGCTGCGAGAAGCCGGGGCCCTCGATCTGGCCGACCGTGGCGGTGCCGCGGCGGTCGTCCGGTGGATTGGCGAAGACGTCGCGGTTGAACCAGCCGTTCTCGTCACCGTCGATCTCGATCTCGCCGCCGAGATAGTCGGCGCGGCGATTGCCGATCGACGAGTTGCCGGTCGCGGTCAGGTACTGGCCGGACTGGAAGCGGAACTTGCTGCTGGCTTCCCAACCGCCGGCCACGGCCTCGATGATGCCGCCGCGATCGCGCAGCCAGGGCAGGCGATAGGTCAGCGTGTTGACGAAGGCGTGACGACGGTCGAACGACGCCGGACCGTAGAAGAAGGCCAGGTCGCCGGCGCCGTCGGCGGTGTCGTTGTCGCCGTTGCCGCTGGCGTTGGTCATCGCCTTGCCCAGCGTATACGAGACGGTGAACTGCAAGTCGCCGCGACGCTTGGCCGCGTACAACTGCATCGAGTGGTACTGCGAACTCGCATCGCTGACGCGCATGCGGATTTGCGAGAAGCCCTTGTACGGACGCAGGAAGTTCTCCGACACGCGCTGCGCGGCCGGCAGCGCGTTGTTGGCCCGCAGGTCGTCGAAGCTCGCGCGGTTGATGTCGGGCTGACGAATCAGGTTGCGGCCGGAGTTGCCGACGTACGTCGCCTCGACGAAGTAGCCGCCGCCCAGTTCCTTCTGCACGCCCATGCTGTAGTTCGTCTGGTAGGGCAGGCGCAGGTTCGGGTCGACGGCGTTGATCGTGCCGACCGCACCGATCGCACCAGCTGCACCGCTCGTCGGGTTCGAGATGTTGAAGTTCTCGTAGACGATGCTGGCGAGCACCGGCGGCAGGTTCAGCTGCGAGAAGATCACGTTGCCTTCCGGCTTGTCGTAGAACAGGCCGGCGCCGCCGCGGATGACCGTCGTCTGATTCAACGAGTACGAGAAGCTGAAACGCGGCATGAACAGGTGCTGCGCGTCGTAGAGCCCACGCGGCGCGCCGAACGGGATGCGATCGTAGTCACCGCCGGTCAGCAGGTTCACGCGACCGGTCTGATCGTCGGGAATGCCGTCGCCGCCCATGACCAGGCCATTGAAGCGGTTACCGCTTCCCGGGATGATGAGGCCATTGGTCTGCAGGCGCACGGCCTGCGCCGGGTCGTAGCGCGACGGATCGAAGTTCACGAGGTTGTTCTGCTGCGTGTACGTCGGGTCCGTGTACTCGTAGCGCAAGCCGAACTCCAGGCTCAGGTTGTTGCGCACGCGCCACGTGTCAGAGACGAAGCCCTGGTAGGTCGTGAACCGGAAGAAGCCGACCGGGTCTTCCGACGCCTCTTCGTACGTGCGGAAGTTGCCGAGCAGCATGTCGGCCACGGCGTTGCTCGTGCTGTTCGGGTTGCCGCCGGTGTTGAAGCTCACCGAGCCGAAGTAGTTGCCGCGTCCGTTCTGGTCCTTGCGGTTGCGCGAAATCGCGACGCCGGTCCGGATCGAGTGGTTGCCGCGAATCCAGGTCAGCGTGTCCTGCACCGTGATGTCGGTGGTCGGCGACAGCAGCGCGAAGTCAGGACCGCGCACGCTCGCGAAGCCGGCGACGTTGACGTTCGGGATGCCACCCGCCACATAGCCGGGAATGTCGAAGAGCTCCGGATACGTGATGCCGTAGGTGTCGCGCAGCCAGAGGTCACCCACCGGCTTGATGCGCTGGCCGTTCCACGACGCACCAATCTTGGCTTCATTGATCACGTTCGTGCTGGCGACGTAGGTGTGCCCAACCTGGTAGCTGCTGCCGGGACGCGACCGGTCAGTCGGCACGGTCGGCAGCGCGGCGCCCGAGAAGGTGCCGAACGGTTCGATCAGGTTGTACTCGTCGTGGATGTAGCGCCCGTAGACGCGCTGCTTGTCGGTGGCCTGCCAGTCGATGCGAACGATCTCCTGGCGTGACTCGAACGGGTTGTACTCCTGGAACGTCGCGTTGTTTGCTTCCGCCCTGTCCGACCACTCGACCGCTCTGCCCTGCATGGCGCGGTAGATGTTGGCGAACGCGCGGCCGTTGGTCGTGATGCGGTTGGCCGGGATGCGATTGCCCGCGAATTGTTCGCCCGAGACCGGATCGCGCAGCACGCCATCGTCGGCGGTACCCACGATGTTGTCGGCACCACGCAGGCGGAACGAGAAGTCGCCGTTCAGCTCTGCCGTCGTCGGCAGCGTCTGCCGCGACGGGTTGGTGAAGCGATTGATCGTCTTGTACTGCTGGCCGCCGAAGAAGAACAGCTTGTTCTTGATCACCGGACCGCCGAGTGCGCCCTCGAAGTTGCGGAATTCCAGAGGCGGGATGGTGCGCTCACCGTTGGCATCGCGCGGCGCGAAGTAGTTGGCCTCGTCGAACTTCTCGTCGCGCAGGTCGTAGCGCGCCGTGCCGCGAAAACGGTTGGTGCCGCTCTTGGTGACGACGTTCACCGCGGCGCCGCTGTTGCGACCGAGTTCGGCCGAGAAGTTCGAGGTCTGGATCTTGACCTGGTCGATGAACGACAGGCTGACGTTGTTGACCTGCGAG
>DATJTM010000003.1:0-8593 GCA_035503395.1 Luteitalea sp. | reverse complement strand
TGCACATCAAGCCGACGACCCTCAACGAGATGATCAAGCGGTACGACATCCGTCCGCGTCGGAAGAAGGGACAGGCCGACGAACCCGAGCCGGTCAGGTAGGCCGTGTTCTTCCGCCAGATCACCGACCCGGCCCTCTCGCAGTACGCGTACCTGATCGGCTGCCAGCGGACCGGCGAGGCGCTGCTCGTCGACCCCGAACGCGACATCGACCGGTACGACCGCATCGCCGCCGACGAAGGCCTGCGCATCACCACCGTCGCCGAGACGCACATCCACGCCGACTTCCTGTCGGGCGCTCGCGAGTACGCGGCCCGCGGCGACGTCCGTCTCGTACTGTCGGCGGCCGGCCCAGCCGACTGGCAGTACGACTGGGCGGTTGGGCTCACGGCGTGCCTGCTGGTACGCGATGGCGATCGCTTTCGCGTCGGCAACATCGACGTCGAGGTCCGGCACACGCCGGGGCACACCCCCGAGCACATCGTCTTCCTCGTCACCGACCGGGGCTCCGACGCCGACAGCCCGATGGGCGTCGCGACCGGCGACTTCCTGTTCGTTGGCGACGTCGGGCGCCCGGACCTGCTCGAAGCCGCCGCCGGGGTCACCGGGGCAATGCGGCCGGCCGCGCTGGACCTGCAAGGCTCGCTGCGGCACGTCGCGGCCTGGCCGGAGTTCATGCAGATCTGGCCCGGGCACGGCGCCGGCAGCGCGTGCGGCAAGGCCCTGGGCGCGGTGCCGACCAGCACCGTCGGCTACGAGCGTCGCTTCAACGGCGCTCTCGCCTTGTCGGGCGAGCAGCCCGACGCGTTCGTCGACGCCATCCTCGCCGGGCAACCGGAACCGCCGCCGTACTTTGCGCGCATGAAGCGGCTGAATCGCGAGGGCGCCCCATCACTAGGGATTGTCCCTATGCCGCCGCGCCTGTCGGTGGCCGAGGTTGCCGGCAATCCGGCGCTCGTCGTCATCGACACGCGTGAGGATCGCGCCGACTTCATGACGGCGCACCTGCCGGGCAGCCTGTACGGCCCGCTGCCGCGGCACTTCACCGCGACGCTCGGCGCGTATGTCGATGCTGACCAGTCGCTAGTGTTTTTGTGTGAGCCGCACGAGCTCGACGAACTGGTCAGGCAATCCGTACGTATCGGGTTCGACAAGATTCACGGTTGGTTTACCCATGCCGACTTCGCGGACTGGCGCCACGAGGGCGGCGCGATCGCGACGATCGACAGGATCAGCTTCCCTGAAGCGGCCGCCGCGAGTAAGGTAAGCACCTGGCTGGATGTTCGCGGGGCCGGCGAGTTCGCGGAGCGCCACGTCGAGGGCGCCCTCAACATCGCGCAGCCGCGGCTGGCGGTCGATGTCGAACGCATCCCGCGCGAACGTCCGGTGACGGTTCACTGCGCCACCGGGGGCCGAGCGGCTCTCGCGAGCGCGTACTTGCAGCGTCTCGGTTACGAGGTCCGGTACGTCGACGATGACTTCGCTCGCTGGCGCCAGCCCGCAGGTCCCGTGGGGAGCACCCCGCGCTGACGCAGGCCGGTGCGCAGCCGCGGCGACGGTCGCCCAACGCCGGCACGACATGAGACGGCGATGATTCGCAGCATCCTCTCGCGCACGCTGCTGCTGGTCGCGGTCCCGATGCTGATGCTCGTCGGGCTGCTGGTCCTCTTCTGGCAGGCCGAGCGTCGCCAGGCCGAGGCGACGCGCTGGTCGTTGCACACCAAGGACGTCCTGGAGGAGACCCAGGAACTCCAGACGCATCTCAGCGACATCCAGACCGGCATTCGCGGCTACATCATCGTGCGCGAGCCGTCGTTTCTAGAGGCCTACCGCCGGGCCCGCGAGGCCTTGCCGCGGTCACTGCAACGCCTGCAGGACCTCACCGCCGACAATCCCTCGCAGCGGGCTCGCATCGGTGATTTCGCACGACGGTCTGACGTGGTGCTCTCTCACTACGAGCAGGTCATCACGCAGGCGCGCACCGGTCCATTGCCGGTAGAGCAGGAGCGCGCGTTCGTCGTCGGGGGCAAGTTGCTCGTCGACGAGTTCCGCACCAGCGTTCGCGAGTTCAGGGCAGCGGAGCAGAGCCTGGACGAGCAGCGTCAGCACGAACTGCAGATCGCCAGCCGTCGGCTGTTCACCACCGTCGTCGGCGGCACCGGGGCGGCGCTGCTCGGAGTACTGGTGGCCGGCGTGTGGTTCCAGCGCGGACTCGGCGGCCGCGTCGCCAGCCTGACGACGACGGCGCGGGCCCTCGCCGATGGCCGCGCGGTGCCATCTGACACCCGCGTCGACGACGAACTCGCCATCGTCGATCGCGCGTTGCGCGAAATGGCCGCCTCGATCGAGGAACGGCAGCGCGCCACGGTAGGCGCGCTGGCCGACGCGGTCAGCCTCTTCTCGGCCGCCGACAGCCATCGTGCCGTGCTCGACGTGGCCGTCGACCGCGCCCTCGCGCTGTCCAACGCGAGCCTCGCGATCTGCACCCTGGCTGACGCCGAAGGCGAACAGCATGTGGTGGCGGCGCGCGCCGCCACGGGACATGGCACGCCGGCGCCGACCCCGAGGACGGCCTTCACGTGGGATGCCGCCAGCGAGGTGATGCGCACGTCGCACCCGCTGCTCCTGACGGCGACGGCACGGGACGGCCGCGCCATCCCCGAGGCCGTGGCGGCGGTGCTCGGTGCGGGCGACTGGATCGGGGCGCCCCTCAGCGACGATCGGCGCACCCCGTTCGGCGTCCTTCAGGTGGTCGCGCCGCCCGGGCACGCGTTCCGCGAGGACGACACCGATGTGATCGAGACGCTGGCGCGGGCGGCGACGGTTGCCCTCGCGCTCGAGCGGTCGCGCCAGCGCCTGGAAGCGGCCAACGCCGACCTCGCCCTCACCAATCGCGAGAACGAACTCTTCATCTACAGCGTCTCGCACGACCTCAGGTCACCGCTGGTCAACCTCGAAGGCTTCAGCCGCGAGCTGACGATGGTCACCGACAGCTTACGAGTCATCCTCGACGGTCCGGACGTACCGGCGGATCTGCGCCGCAAGGCGATGCCGCTGATCGAGGACGACGTCACCGAGTCGGTCCGCTTCATTCGCACCGCGGTGGGCCGCCTTGCCGCGATCATCGACGGCCTCCTGCGCCTCTCGCGGGCCGGGCGCGTCGAGTACCGCATCCAGTCGCTCGACCTCGACCGCATCGTCCAGCGCATCGTCGACGCGATGCAGGCGACGCTGGGCGAGGTCAAGGGCGAGGTGACGTTTGCCGGCCTGCCGACCGTGGCCGGCGACGCGCTCGCGCTCGAACAGTTGCTGGCCAACCTGATCGGCAATGCGGTCGCCTACGCGCGGCCAGACGTGCCACCGCGCATCGAACTGGCGGTCGAGCCCGACCTGGCGCGTGATGCACGCTTCACCGTCATACGCGTTTCGGACAATGGTCTGGGAATCCCCGAAGCGCACCTCGACCAGGTGTTCCAGCCGCTGCGACGCGTGCATCCTGGCGTCGGTCGTGGCGAAGGCATGGGCCTGGCCATCGTGCGACGCATCGTCGAGCGCCATCAGGGCCGGGTGTGGGTCCGCTCGCAGGTCGGCGCCGGCACCAGTTTCTTCATCGAACTACCACTACAGCCCGTGGAGGGGGCTGCCGATGTCTCGTGAAGCGATCACCATCCTGCTGGCCGAGGACGACGATGGGCATGCGGTACTGGTGGAGCGGAACCTGCGTCGCGCCGGTGTGACCAATCGCATCGAGCGGGCGCGCGACGGGCAGGAGGCGCTGGACTATCTCCGTTCGCGCGGCAACCACGCCGGACGCGAGCCGGACGGCCCCCTGCTGATGCTGCTGGACATCAACATGCCTCGGGTCGATGGTGTGGAAGTCCTGCGTCAGATGAAGGCGTCACCATCGACCGCGCGCATTCCCGTGGTGATGCTGACCACCACTGACAACCCGCACGAGGTCGAACGCTGCTACGACCTCGGGTGCAGCGTGTACGTGACCAAACCCGTGACCTACGACGACCTGTCGGAGGCGATGCGTCGACTCAGCCTCTTCCTGTCGATCGTGACCGTGCCGCCCGAGACTGCGGCCCGGGGCGGAGGCCTGCCGGCATGAGCCGATCGCCGGATATCTCGCGGATCCTGATTGTCGAGGACGACGAGGGCGTGGCCCGGCTCGAGCGCAAACAGCTCGAGCGAGCCGGATACGAAGTAGTGACCGCGTCGACGACGCGGGAGGCCCTGGACTACGTCGAGCGCGATCGAATTGCGCTGGTGCTGCTCGACTACCACCTGCCGGGCGAGCCCGACGGCCTGCGGTTCCACGAACACCTGCAGCGCCTCGGCTACGGCATGCCGGTGATTCTCGTGACCGGGCGGAGTGACGAGGGCACGGCGATCCGGGCGTTGCGGGCCGGTGTCCGCGACTTCGTCACCAAGAGCGCCGAGTACATCGACTACCTGCCCGAGGCCGTCACGCGTGTCCTCTCGCAGGTGCACACCGAGCAGCAGCTGGCCGAGTCGGAAGCACGACTCGCCAGCCTGATCGCCGCGGCCGAGGATGCCTTCGTGGTGGCCGAGCGCGACGGCCGCATCTCGATGTTGAATCCCGCCGCCGAACGCGCCTTTGGTCTGAACGAGCTGGAGGCTCGCGGCCGCGACATCGCCGACTTCTGCGAACTGCGCCGCGAAGGCGACGGCTACCTGCTCGGCGCGGAATGCACGCGGGCCGACGGCACCCGTTTCCCAGTCGAGGGCACGGTGTCGCCCGTGCACCTGCCGCAGCGGCAGTTCCTGACCGTCATCCTTCGTGACGTGACCGAGCGGCGCGCCAACGAGGACCGTCAGCGCAAGCTCGAGTCACAGCTGCTGCACGCGCAGCGCATGGAAGCCATCGGACGCCTGGCCGGTGGGGTGGCGCACGACTTCAACAACCTGCTCACCGTGATCTCGGGCTACAGCGAACTGCTGCTCTCCGAGCTGAAGGCCGACGACCACCTGCGCGAAGCGGTGATCACGATGCGCGACACCGGCCAGCGCGCGGCGGCCCTCACATCGCAGCTGTTGACGTTCAGCCGGGTCCAGTCGACGTCGGCCAGCCGCGGGGATCTCAACGCCGTCGTCACCGATTTCTCGCGCATGCTGCGTCGCCTGATCGGCGACGACATCAACCTCGTACTGCGGCTGTCCACCGAGCCCTGCCCGATCGTCGCGGACCCGCGGCACGTCGAGCAGATCGTGATGAACCTCGTAGTGAACGCCCGCGACGCAATGCCCGAAGGCGGCACCATCGTCGTCGAGAGCGACGACGTGTGGCTCGGTGGCGACGGCATGCCGGCACCAGCCGGCGTGGCGGCGGGGAGGTACGTGCGGCTGCTCGTCAGCGACACCGGCACCGGCATGACCGAAGACGTCCGCAGCCGGATCTTCGAGCCGTTCTTCACCACGAAGCAGGCCGGTAAGGGGACCGGGCTCGGGCTGTCGACCGTCTACGGGATCGTCCGCCAGTTGAGCGGGCACGTCGACGTCTACAGCGAACTCGGGCAGGGCACCGTCTTCAAGGTCTATATCCCCTGGGCGGGCGATGCGGCCGACGACGGCGCCAGCCAGAGGAACGCGGCGGTCTACCCATCTGGCAACGAGCAGGTGCTCGTGGTGGAAGACGACGCAGCCGTGCGCGAAATCATCGTCCACGTGCTGACGACGCACGGGTATCAGGTGACCCAGGCCACGACTGGCGCGGCAGCCATCGCGCACGTGGAAGCCGGCGGCCCGGTCGACCTCGTCGTCTCGGACGTGATGATGCCGGGTATGTCCGGACCGACGATGATGGAGACCATCACGCGGCTGCGGCCATCGGTGCGGGTGTTGTTCCTGTCGGGCTATACGGAGGAGGCCAGCGCGCTCACCGGACTGCGGCCGGCGCACGTGGCCTTCCTCCAGAAGCCGTTCTCGTTCAGCGCGCTGCTGTCGAAGACGCGCGAGGTGCTGCAGGGGCCGCCGCACCCGTGAGGCCGCCCATCAGCCGGTCGTACTTGCCGAGGATGACGTCCCAGCGATAGTTGGCCTGAACGTACGCGCGGCCGTTCTGGCCCATCTGCCCGCGCAGCCGTTCGTCGGCCATCAGCAGCGAGAGGGCCTCGACGAACTCGTCGCGGTCGGCGTAGTACAGGCCGGCGTTGGAGCGGCGGCAATGCTCCACGAGCACCTCGGCGCGGGCGTTGCACAGCACCGGCGTGCCCATTGCCATCGCCTCGAGGGCCAGCAGTGACAGGCTCTCGAGCGGCGACGGGACGATGACCACGTCGGCCGCGTCGAGCGCCTGCAGGCGCTCCGCTTCGGGCAGCATGCCCGCAAAACGCACCCACGGCGCTTCGGGGATGGGCATCAGCTTGGCGCCCATGAGGGCCAGGGTCGCGTCACCGCCGCCTTGCCGATAGGTCGAGAAGTACTCGAAGAGTTCCTCGCAGCCCTTGCCCGGATCGATGCGGCCGCCGTAGAGCGCGAGCGGACCGAAGAGCCGATGGCGACGGCGGAAGGTCTCGCCGATGCCGCGCTTGCGATCCGGTGACGGACGGCTCGGGCGCGGTCCCCGGCCGCGACGGCCACGGGGTACACCATCCTTCTGCGTCTCCGGCGCTGGTGCCGCACCTTCTTCGTCCTCCGGCACGAGTGGGCCTTCGAGTGGTGCATCGACACCACGGCGCGGCTTGCCCTGGCCGTCGGTGTCGAGCAGGTCGACGCCACAGCCGACGGTTTCCTCGACGATCGTCCGCACGTCGAAGGTCCGCGAGAGGAAGGCCTTCTCGGTGTCGGTGTTGAAGGCGACGGCGGTCGCGGCGGCGAACAGCTCGCGATAGATCCCGAGATGGATGGCCGGCTCGTCGTGCGCGGTCGGCACCAGGATGCTCTTGCGCGGCGCGATCGGCAGGCCGAGCACCGTCGGCGCGTACAGATACGTGAAGAAGATCAGGACGTCGTACTGCTGGTGCTGCTTCTGCAGGTACTCGAGCAGCGCCGGGCACCACGGGCCCTGCTCTTCGAGCCAGCGCAGTTCGTCCTCGCGCGTGTGCGGATAGTTGAAGATCCAGTCGGAGTAGCGGTTGAACGCCTCGAGGTCGCGGGTGCGCGCGTTGGCGAAGCGCCGCACGTTGACACCCCGGATGCGATCGAGCCCCTCGGGGTACTCGTTCTTCCAGGTGGTGTACTCGCGGGCGCAGGTCGTGAGGACGTCGACCTGATGGCGGTTGGCCATGCGCTCGGCGATGAGGCGGCAGTGGTATTCGGACCCACCGAGAATCTCGGTGCCGTAGCGCTGGATGATGAACGCGATCTTCACGGAAGCATCCTGTGTGATCGGGAAGGTCAGACGAACGGCGCGAGCATCGCGTCGAGGTGCGTGTGGAAGCGGGCCTCGCCGAAGTCCGCCAGACGCGCATGCTGCCCGGCGATGATGTCGGCGCGCAGTCGGTCGTCGTAGGTGAGCCGCCCCATGAGTTCGGCGGCGAATTCGAGATCCTTTGGGTTGAACACCATGCCGGCCCCGCCCATCGTTTCGGGCACGGCGGCGGCGCCATACGCCAGCACCGGCACCCCGGCGGCCATCGCCTCGAGCAGCGGCACGCAGAAGCCCTCGTGCTCGCTGAGCGACACGTAGACGCTCGAGTGGCGGTAGAACGCCGCGAGGTCGGCGTTGGGGACCGGGCCGGTGAACCAGAAGCGATCAGCGGGCATCTGGTAACGCTCCATCAAGGCGCGAATCGTGGCGTAGTAGGACGGCACGGCGTCGGTCCGGCCGACGAAGATGAAGCGGTACCGGCTGTCCACGTAGCGCTTGTAGTGCTCGGCGAGGCGAATGTGATCTTCGATCTTCTTGTTCGGGGCGATCCGGCCGACGAACAGGAAGTTTATCAGCCCGTCGCCGAGCACCTTCTCGAGCGCCGGTCGCGGCGGCGCCGTGGTGATCCGCGCGAGGTCGACCGCCACCGGCATCACGCCGGTGGGCGCGAAGCCGAGCTCGTCGAGCTCCTCGCGGTTGTACGTCGAGTCACCGAGCGCCAGGTCGACGTGCCCGACCAATGTCGCCAGTTCCTGCCGCCCGAGCATTGCCAGCCGGTAGATGTGCGGCGCGTAGTCGGCGAAGAAGTGGGGCGGCGTGATGTTGTGATACTGCAGCACCCGTCCGCCCGGCAACGTCGCGAAGGCCGCGGTCATCGGCGACGGCAGCGCGAAGTGGAAGACGGTGACGTCGCCGCGCCTGGCCTCGGGATCGGTGAACGGCCGCACCTCATGGCGCAGATCGTCGTCGACCGTCAGCGCGAAGATCTCGGAGGCGTGCCCGCGGGCCCGCAGCAGGTCGCGCACGCGCCGGGCCGAGTCCCCGATCGCGTCGCCCTTGTGCGCCGCCGGCACCCACTGGTGCACGCTGAGCACCTCAGGCCGCTCCGCCGGGTGTCTCATCGGCGGAGCGTCTCGCCGTAGCCGAGGCGTCCGTATTCGTGGCCTCGGCGAAGACGGACACCTCCTGCACTGCGATTCCTGCCGGCTGCTTGGGGAGCGCTCGAAGTGCGGAGGGCCGGTACTGACGCACCTCCTCG
>DATJTM010000002.1:0-13604 GCA_035503395.1 Luteitalea sp. | reverse complement strand
GACAATTTTCGCTAGCAGATCCTGCCAATGGTCAGGTTTTGCACAGAGTGCACCGCGACGGCCTGTGGACATCGTGTTGACGGCCACCGGGGTCTCTGGCACCCACAGGATCGGTGGCCTTTTTCCACAGTTGGCGTGCACAGGCTAAATTACTGACAGAAGGTCGTTTAGAGACGTTCTTCACAGATTCAAACGACCTTTGATCTCTGTTATACTTCTTTTCTTGCGATCTCTCTGGAGAAACATCTCCTAGGGGCGTCGCGCGTCGGTCAGGGCTCCGCTCCCCGTCTCTCGAGGTATCGGCTGCATGGAACTGGTGGTCCGCAAGAACGATCTGCTTCGCGAGCTGCAGTTGTTTCAGGGCATCGTGGAACGCAAGAACACCATGCCCGTGCTCGCCAACGTGCTCTTGCGGGCCGACGGAGACAAGGTGGAGCTGGTGGCCACCGACCTCGACGTCGGGCTGCGCAGCAGCTGCGTCGCGCAGAGTCTGGCCAAGCCCGGCACGCTGACCCTGCCGGCCAAGAAGCTCTTCGAGATCGTCAAGGCCCTGCCCGAGACCGACATCCGCATCGAGCAGAACCGCTCGGGCGTGACCGTCGCCGCCGAGCGCTTCGAGTCCCACCTGTCGACGCTGCCGGCCGACGACTTTCCGCAGCTGCCCGGCAACGGCGACACGGTCGCCACGCTGCCCCGTGAGCCCATCCGCCAGATGGTCTCCAAGACGATGTTCGCCATCACCGGTGAGGACACCCGGTACTACCTGAATGGCGCGCTCTTCGTCCTCAAGCCGGACAGCATGAGTCTCGTCGCCACCGACGGCCACCGCCTCGCGCTGGTCACCGTCCAGGCCGAGACCGGAGCCGCCGAAGGGAAGGCCCTGCTTCCGAAGAAGACGATGCAGGAGTTGAGTCGCCTGCTCGGCGACGGCGACAGCGACGTGGTTTACGAGCGGGCGGAGAACCACCTCTTCTTCACCGTCGGCACTCGTCGCCTCTTCTCGCGGATGATCGACGCGCAGTTCCCGGCCTTCGAACGCGTCATCCCGAAGAACAACGACAAGCTGATCGAGTTCGAGCGCGATCGGCTGACCAGCGCCATCCGTCGCGTGGCGCTGCTCTCGAACGAACGCTCGCGCGCCGTCCGCTTCCTGATCAGTGCCGGCAAGGTCGAGGTCACCTCGCAGAGCCCGGATCTCGGCGAGGCCAAGGAAGAACTGCTGGTCGCCTACGACGGGCCGGACGTCCAGATCTGTTTCAACGCCCAGTACGTCACCGACTTCCTCGCGGCGGTCGAGACCGAGCAGGTCAGCCTCTCCTTCCGCGACGAGATGAGCCAGGCGGTGATGAAGCCGGTGGGCGCCGACGGGTACGACTACACGTACGTGATCATGCCGATGCGGCCGTAGTCACGGTGACCGCATCTGCGGTCGGCCTGTCCGAGGCCGCCGCGCTCGTGGCCGGAGCCGCCGCAACGCTCCGGCCGACGAACCCTTGTGAGTCCAGATGGAACCAATCAGCACCCCGAACACCGAGTCTCAGACCCCGATGCGCCCCACCAACGGGGCAGCCGACGAATACGGCGCCGACGCCATCAAGGTCCTCGAGGGCCTCGAGGCGGTGCGCAAGCGCCCCGGCATGTACATCGGCACGACCGGTGAGGCCGGGCTGCACCATCTGGTCTACGAAGTCGTCGACAACTCGGTCGACGAAGCGCTCGCCGGGCACTGCACGGAAGTGAACGTCACCATCCACGTCGACGACTCGATCACCGTCGTCGACGATGGTCGTGGCATTCCGGTGGACATGCACGAGAGCGGCAAGAGCGCCGCCGAGGTCGTGCTCACCGTGCTGCACGCCGGCGGCAAGTTCAACCAGGAAGGCAGCGCCTACAAGGTCTCGGGCGGCCTCCACGGCGTCGGTGTGTCGGTCGTCAATGCGCTGTCGGAACTGCTCGAACTCGAGATCTGGCGCAACAACAACGTCTATCAACAGACGTACAGCCGCGGCATCCCGCAGGAGCCGCTGGCCGAGACCGGCACCACCAAGAAGCGCGGTACCAAGGTCCACTTCAAGCCCGACTCGACCATCTTCGAGACGACCACCTTCAGCTTCGACACGCTGAACAACCGCCTGCGCGAACTGGCGTTCCTCAACGCCGGCATCATCATCACGCTCGAGGACGAGCGCGGCGACGGGAAATCGGTTCGTTACGAATACAAGGGCGGCATCGTCGAATACGTGCAGTTCATGAACCAGGCGCGCCGCGCCGTTCATGAAGCGCCGATCTACATGCGCGGTGAGCGCAACGAGATCGAAGTCGAGATCGCGCTCCAGTGGAACGACTCGTACGACGAGAGCCTGTACACCTTCGCCAACAACATCAACACGCACGAGGGCGGCTTCCACCTCTCCGGCTTCCGGGCGGCGTTGACGCGGACGGTGAACGCGTACCTGGCCAGCGCCAACCTGCCGAAGGACCTGAAGGACACGCCGATCAGCGGCGACGATGCGCGTGAGGGCCTGGCGGGGGTGATCAGCGTCAAGATCCCGAATCCGCAATTCGAAGGTCAGACCAAGACCAAGCTCGGAAACACCGAGGTCAAGGGCATCGTCGAGACCATCGTCAACGAGCGGCTCGGGGCGTTCTTCGAAGAGAACCCCACGGTCGCGCGCGCGATCATCCAGAAGGCGGCCGACGCGGCGCGGGCCCGTGAGGCCGCGCGGAAGGCTCGCGACCTGGTGCGTCGCAAGGGTGCGCTCGACGGCAGCTCATTGCCGGGCAAGCTGGCGGATTGCCAGGAACGCGATCCGGCCCAGAGCGAGCTCTACATCGTCGAGGGTGATTCGGCAGGTGGATCGGCCAAGCAGGGTCGTGACCGCCGCTTCCAGGCCATCCTGCCGATCAAGGGCAAGATCCTGAACGTCGAAAAGGCCCGATTCGACAAGATGCTCTCGAGCGACGAGATCAAGACCATGATCGCGGCGCTCGGTACCGGCATCGGCCGCAAGCGGGAAGAGACTGATCGCGACGGCTTCGACCTCGCCAAGCTCCGCTACCACCGCGTCATCATCATGACCGACGCCGACGTCGACGGATCGCACATCCGGACGTTGTTGCTGACGTTCTTCTATCGGCAGATGCGCGAGCTGGTCGACAACGGCCACATCTACATCGCGCAGCCGCCCCTGTACCGCGCCAAGCGCGGCAAGCAGGAGGTCTACATCAAGAACGATGCGGACCTCGAGGCGTACCTGATTCGCCGTGCTGCCGACTCGCGCGTGCTTCGGCTCGTCGACCGCAGCCGTGAGTTCAGCGGCGAAGCGCTCGAGGCGTTGCTGCACAAGCTGATCACGTTCGATCGCAACCTCCGCGTCGTCGAGCGCCGCGGTGTGCCGCAGGACGTCGTGCGCGCATTGCTCGCCGCCGGCGCCCGCGACCGTGACTTCTTCGGCGAGCGTGAGCGCGTCGAGGCCCTGGCCACGTCGCTCACACGCGAGCAGCGCACCGTATCGGTGGTCGTCGACGAGGAACACAATGCGTTCCTGCTCGAGATCGACGATCGCACCGCGGGCTACCCACGCCTCTCGCGCGCCGGGCTCGAGTTCGCGCAGACGCCGGATTTCCGCGCCCTGTTCAACAGCTTCCGCGACGTGGCGGAGGTGGACGGCAAGATGGTCGTGGCGCAGGTCGGCACCGTCGCCGAGGAGCCGGAGGAAGTCGTCGGCGACGTCGCCGAGGATGCAGCGCCGGCCGTCGAAGCCGCGGCGGAGCCCGTGCGCCGTCCGGCCCGCAAGGATGCCGACCACGAGGTCCACTCGCTGTCGGACCTGGTCGACTACTTTCTCGAAGTCGGGCGCAAGGGTGTGGCGATCAACCGCTACAAGGGCCTGGGCGAGATGAATCCCGACACGTTGTGGGAGACCACGATGAAGCCGGAGATCCGCACGCTGCTCCAGGTCCGGGCCGAAGATCAGGCCGAGGCCGATCTCATGTTCTCCACCCTGATGGGCGACCAGGTGGAGCCGCGCCGCAAGTTCATCGAGGACAACGCGCTCGACGTCAAGAACCTCGACGTCTAGCCACGGTCCTGAGGGCCACGCAGAGGCGTGGCCGCGCAACGATCCGTACGGTGGGGCCGGCTGTCGAAGGCCGGCCCGCTGCGCGATCGACGCCCGCGTGAGAAGACGAAACGTTCTGCTATGACCACTCCCCTGACTCGCGTACCCGTCAACATCGAAGACGAGATGCGCCGCTCGTACATGGATTACGCGATGAGCGTAATCATCGGGCGCGCACTTCCCGACGTGCGCGACGGGCTCAAGCCCGCCCACCGTCGCGTGCTCTTCGCGATGCGTCAGATGGGGCTGGCCAGCAATCGTGCCTACCGAAAGTGCGCGAAGGTGGTCGGTGAGGTCATCGGCAACTACCACCCGCACGGCGACGCGCCGGCCTACGACACGCTCGTCCGTCTCGCGCAGGACTTCAACATGCGGCACCCCCTGGTCGATGGCCAGGGGAACTTCGGCAGCGTCGACGGCGACCGGCCGGCGGCTTACCGTTACACCGAGGCCCGCCTCGAAGCGCTCGCCGAAGCGCTCATGGCGGACCTCGACAAGGACACGGTCGACTACGTCCCGAACTTCGACGAGACGACGACCGAACCGACGGTACTGCCGACACCGATCCCGAACCTGCTGGTGAATGGTTCCGCGGGTATCGCCGTCGGCATGGCGACCAACATCCCGCCGCACAACCTCACCGAGGTGATCAACGGCCTGATCGCCATCGCCGATCCGACGCAGGCCTTCACCACCGACGAGGATGGCCGTCCGCAGCCCCTGTCGCGCGACGAGAAGCGTCGCCGACTGGCGCAGCACATCCTCGGACCCGACTTCCCCACCGGCGGCACGCTCGTCGGTCGGGCGGGCATCGCCTCGGCGTATGCGACGGGTCGCGGCACGGTCATCATCCGCGCCAGGTCCGAGTTCGAGAGCATCGGCCGCGGTGGTGATCGCCAGGCGATCGTCATCACCGAGATCCCGTATCAGGTCAACAAGGCGAAGCTGATCGAACGCATCGCCGACCTGGTGCGCGAGAAGACGCTCGAAGGCATCTCCGACATCCGCGACGAGTCCGATCGTCAGGGCATCCGCGTCGTCATCGAGTTGAAGCGCGGCGAGATGCCCGACGTCGTGCTCAACAACCTGTACAAGCACACGCCGCTGCAGTCCTCGTTCGGCATCATCATGCTGGCGATCGTCGACGGGCGCCCGCGTGTGCTGCCGCTGCTGGAGCTCCTCGAGCGGTTCATCGAGTTCCGTCGCGACGTGGTTCGTCGACGCACCGAGTTCGAACTGCGCAAGGCCGAGGCCCGGGCCCATATCCTCGAAGGTCTCAAGATTGCGCTGGATCATCTCGACGAGGTGATCGCGCTGATCCGCGCCGCGAAGAACCCTGGCGAAGCGCGCGAAGGCCTGATGACGAACTTCGGCCTGTCGCAGGTGCAGTCGCAGGCCATCCTCGACATGCAGCTCCAGCGCCTCACCGGCCTCGAGCGGCAGAAGATTCTCGATGAACTCGCCGAACTGCTGAAGGAGATCGAGCGCCTGCGCGCGATTCTCGGCAGCGAGCGGCTGGTCATGGAGATCGTCATCAACGAACTCAAGGACGCGCGCGATCGCTTCGGCGATGCCCGCCGCACCGAGATCGTCGAGGACACGAGCGACATCAACATCCTCGACCTGATCGCCGACGAGGACATGGCGATCACGGTCAGCCACAAGGGCTACATCAAGCGCACGGCCCTCGATGAGTATCGCTTCCAGGGCCGTGGTGGCTCAGGCACCATCGGCATGCGCCTGCCCGACGACGACTACGTCCACCACCTGTTCGTGGCGTCGACGCATGCGTACCTGATCGTCTTCTCCGACCGCGGGCGCGCCTATTGGCTGCGCGTGCACGAGATTCCGGACTCGGGCCGCGACGCGCGCGGGAAGTCGATCGCCAACCTCGTGCAGATGGCCGCCGGTGAGAAGGTCGCCGACGTCGTCGCGGTGCGTGAGTTCCCACCGGAAGAGGGCCAGCGCTTCGTCGTGATGGGCACGCGACGCGGCGTCATCAAGAAGTCCGATCTCAAGGCCTACTCGAACCCGCGCGCCGGCGGCATCATCGCGATGGGCGTCGAGGACGACGACGAGATCATCGCGGTGCAGCTGTCGACCGGCAAGGAGCAGGTGCTGATCGGCACGCGCGGCGGCGTCGCCATCCGCTTCCCCGAGGAGCGCGTGCGGACCATGGGTCGCACGGCGTACGGCGTCCGCGCCATCTCGCTGCGCGACGGCGACGAGGTCGTGGCGATGGAAGTCGTCGACGGCACCGGCGCGATGCTGACCGTGACCGCCAATGGCTATGGCAAGCGCACGCCGCTCAGTGAATACCGCATCACCGGCCGCGGCGGCCTGGGCATCCGCAACATCCAGCCCTCCGATCGCAACGGCCCGGTCGTCGGCATCACGCATGTTGCCGACGAGAACCAGGTGCTGATCATCACCAAGGATGGCAAGGTGATCCGCATGGCGGTGGCGCCGTTGCGGCCGATCGGGCGCAACACGCAGGGCGTGCGCCTGATCCGGTTGGACAACGGCGATCGGGTCGAAGCGATTGCCCGCCTCGACATCGCCGAAGTCGCCGCCGACGTGTCCGACGTGGTCGCGCCGGTCGAAACCGAGGGTGCCGTCGAGGAACCGATCGACGAGCCGATCGACGAGACCGAAGACGACACGCCCGCGGCCGACGACGACGACAATCAGTAACAACTGACGGCCTTCGTCATTCGGCCGTCGGCCTTCGACCATGATGCTTCGTAGCCGTCCGACTCGTCGGACGGTTCCGAGGGCTCTCTAGGCAGGCTGGAGCCGCGCGTACTTCGCGATCAGCTTCTTGGTGCCGACCGTGGCGAAGTGCACGGTCAGCTTCATGTCCTCGCCCTTCCCATCGACTTCGCGCACGGTACCCACGCCGAACTGCGCGTGGCGAACCTTCTGGCCTGGCTTCGGACGCAACCCATCGCTGGACTGATCCTCGTCCTCGTACTTGTACGTCGAGGTCGGCGCGTCGACCTTCGGCGCGCTGCGGCGGCCGTACGGATTGGGAGCCGACTGGTAGGCGGGGCGGCCGCCGTACGTGGTTGTGCCGAACGAGCGCGACCGCGTGTAGGACGGCGTCTCGAGCACCAGTTCCTTGGGCACTTCGTCGAGGAAACGCGATGGCTCGGTGTTCTGGTACTCACCGAACACGCGCCGACGCGCCGCGCTCGTGAGCATCAGTCGCGACTGCGCGCGCGTCATGCCCACGTAGCAGAGCCGACGCTCTTCTTCGATCTGTTCCTGATCTTCGCCGGCACGGGAATGCGGGAACAGCCCCTCCTCCATTCCAGCCAGCGCGACGACCGGAAACTCCAGACCCTTGGCGGCGTGCATCGTCATCAGCCAGACGCGGGCGTGACTCGCGCCCTGCGACTCGTCGGCCTCCGACAGCAGGGAGAGGCGATCGACGAACCCGCCGATCGATGCATCCGATTCGCGCTCTTCGTATTCGCGCGCGCTCGAGACGAACTCGGCAAGGTTCTGCACGCGGCTCTCGGCTTCCTCGGTGTTCTCTTCACGAAGCGCCTTGAGATAGCCGGATTGATCCAGCATCTTGCCGATCAGCGTCGACACCGGTTCGTGGCGGGCGATCGCGATCAGCGCGTCAATCACCTCGACGAACTGCTTGAGCGAGTTGTGACCCCGCGCCGGCAGCGTGCGCGATGAGAGCAGCTGTGATGCGCGCGCCCACATCGACCGTGACGCCGTGACCTCGAACAGGCCCGCAGCCAGCATCGGTGGTGCCGATCCACCAAGGCCGCCGGGATCATCACGCTCCAGCGCGTCCATCACGACCTTGCCAATCCCACGCGCCGGCACGTTGACGACGCGACGGAAGCTCACATCGTCGTGCGGATTGATGATCAGCTTCAGATACGAGAGCGCGTCCTTCACTTCCTTGCGCTCGTAGAAGCGGACGCCGCCGATGATCTTGTACGGTGTCCCATCGCGCATCAGCTGATCTTCGAGTGCGCGTGACTGCGAGTTCAGTCGATAGAGGATCGCGACCGTCGCATCGCGACGAGCCGTCAATTCCTTGCGCAGTTCACGCGCGATGAACGACGCTTCCTCGAGTTCGTCCTCACCACGGAAGTACGTGACGAGGTCGCCTCTTCCCTGCTCGGTCCAGAGCCGCTTCTCCTTGCGGTCGGTGTTGTTGGCAATCACCGCCGACGCGGCATCGAGGATGTTCTGCGTCGAGCGATAGTTGCGCTCCAGTCGAACGGTCGCCGCTTCCGGGAAATCCTGCTCGAAGTCGAGGATGTTGCGCAGGTCGGCGCCGCGCCACTTGTAGATCGACTGATCGGGATCGCCGACGACGGCAAGGTTGTGCCGCGCGCCCACCAGGTGCTTGATCAACAGGTACTGTGGACGATTGGTGTCCTGGTACTCGTCGATCATCACGTACCGGAACTGCCGCTGATACTTAGCGCGGACGCCGTCGTTCTCGAACAATTCCACCGTCTTCAACAGCAGGTCGTCGAAGTCCAGTGCGTTGGCCCGCTCGAGCGCCTTCAGGTAGCCGTCGTAGATCTTGGCGATCTGCTCGTCGCGGTAGGTACCATTCCCGACCTTGTCGGGCGCTTCCATCTTGTTCTTGGCCTGGCTGATGCGTCCGAGCACCTGTCGCGGCTGGATGATCTTGTCGTCGATCTGCAGCTCGCGCATCACCTGCTTCACGGCGACCTGCTGATCGCTGCTGTCGTAGATCACGAAGTCGCGCGACAACCCGATCGCCGGCGCCTCGCGCCGCAACAGCCGCGCGCACAACGAGTGGAACGTCGAAATCCACACGTCCTTCGCATCGGCGCCAATCAGCTTCCCGACCCGCTCGCGCATCTCCTCGGCGGCCTTGTTGGTGAAGGTCACCGCCAACACTTCGAACGGCCGCGCCAGCCCACTCCCAATCAGGTACGCGATGCGATACGCGATGACCCGCGTCTTCCCCGACCCCGCCCCCGCGAGGATGAGCAACGGCCCATCCGTATGTAGCACCGCGTCGCGCTGCTCGGGGTTGAGGGAGGAGAGGAAGCCGTCGTCGACGGCAGTCGGCAGTCGGCGGTCGGCAGTCGCCCGCTGCCCGGCAGCGCCCGAGGACGAATCGTTCGTGGAGGAGTGACCGCTCATTGGGATGGCAGCGATTGCGCCAGAGATCTTCAGCGCCACTGCAGAAATTGCAACGGCCGAAAAGGAATGCTGATTATACCGTCGTCGACGTCACCAATGCGGGTTGGCGTCTGACCTGCATTGGCTCTGCCTGTGCGACCACAATCGTTCAAGGATCTGGAAGTGTGGCAGCTGTCGATGGAACTGACCGACCTTGTGTACAGCGCCAGCCTCGAGTTCCCACACCCGCACCGTTTCGAGATTGGGAGGCAGATGCGAGAGTCGGCGGTATCGGTACCGTCGAACATCGCCGAGGGCTACAGGCAACGTTCGAGGAAGGCGTACGTGCGGTACCTGAAGATCTCTGCAGGAAGCCTGGCTGAGCTCGAAACCCAGATCGAAGTGGCGGCACGGCAGCGGGTTCCGCGAGCGGAAGACGGAACGCGGATGGCGAGCATCGCCGACCGGGTGGGCAGGATGCTGAACGTACTAATCACCAGACTGTCTGCAGGATAGCGAGGTCGCAGCCTGACTGTGCCTGTCGATCGACCGTCGACTGCCGACTTGCCGCTTTGCGA
This sequence comes from Luteitalea sp., assembly GCA_035503395.1. Classification (GTDB taxonomy): domain Bacteria; phylum Acidobacteriota; class Vicinamibacteria; order Vicinamibacterales; family Vicinamibacteraceae; genus Luteitalea. The sequence goes on along the minus strand of DATJTM010000002.1, from coordinate 3,772 downwards.
CGGCTGCCTCAACTGCCGACTGGCCGACTCCCGACTGCCTCGTGCTTCCACTGCCGACTGCCGACGGGCCGACCGCCGTCTACTCTACCGTCACGCTCTTCGCAAGATTCCGTGGCTGATCGACGTCGCAGCCGCGGCGGACGGCGACGTGGTAGGCCAGCAGCTGCAGGGGCACCGTCATCGTGATTGGTGACATGAGCGGGTGCACCGGTGGCAGGACGATCCTGGCGTCGCGCTGCGGATCGAGCAGCGACCAGAGATGCGGCTCCCCTTCCTCGGTGATGGCGATCACCGAGCCGCTGCGGGCCTTCACTTCCTGCACATTCCCCAGCATCTTCTCGAAGACGTGATCGCGTGGTGCGAGCGCCACGACGGGCAGCTTCTCGTCGATCAAGGCGATTGGGCCGTGCTTCATCTCCCCAGCCGGATAGCCCTCGGCGTGGATGTACGAGATCTCCTTCAGTTTCAGAGCGCCTTCCAGCGCGATCGGGTAATGCATGCCGCGGCCGAGGAAGAGGAAGTCCGAGCACTGGTAGAAGCGTCGCGCGACGTCCTCCAGATACGGTGCGCACGACAGCACCTGCTCCACGTGGCGTGGCAGTTCGGTGAGCGCCTGGAGGATGGGCCGCACGGCATCGGCGGACATCGCGTTGCGCGCCCTCGCCAGGCGCAGCGCCAGCAGTTCCAGTGCGACCAGCTGCGTGGTGAACGCCTTGGTCGACGCCACACCGATCTCCGGCCCCGCGTGTGTCTGAATGGTGCCCTCGGCGTCTCGCGTCGCCATGCTGCCGACCACGTTGCACACCGCGAGGCTGCGCGCACCCTGTCGTCGCGCCTCGCGCAACGCCGCCAGCGTGTCCGCCGTCTCGCCAGACTGCGTGATCGCCACGACGAGATCGCGGTTCGTGACGATGGGCCTCCGGTAGCGGTACTCCGAGCCGTAATCGACTTCAACCGGGATGCGCGCGAGCTGCTCGATGAGGAACTTCCCCACCAGCGCCGCATGCCACGACGTGCCGCACGCCAGCAGGACCACACGCGACACGCTCGCGAGCGACTCGTCGTCGAGGTTGATCTCCGGCAGGTGCACGTCGCCGCGCTCCATCGAGAGCCGGCCGACCAGCGTTTCCTTGATGGCCCACGGCTGCTCGAAGATCTCCTTGAGCATGAAGTGCTTGTAGCCGGCCTTCTCCGCCATCACGGGATCCCAGGTGATGCGCTGCGACGTCCGCTGCACCTGCTGGCCGTGTGCGTCGAAGAACGACACACCCTCGCGTCGCAGGACCGCGACCTGGCCATCGTCGAGGAAGACGACGTCGCGGGTATGGGCGAGGATGGCGGGGATGTCGGACGCGACGAAGTACTCCCCTGCCCCGAGCCCGATCACGACGGGCGGGCCGTTGCGGACGGCGACGATCGTGCCAGGGTCGGTCGACGCGATCACGACGAGCGCGAACAGGCCGTGCAGGCGTGCCAGCGCACGCGTCACCGCAGCCTGAAGCCCGTCGTCACGCAGTTCCAGGCCGATGAGGTGCGCCACGACCTCGGTGTCGGTCTCGGTGCGGAAGACGATGCCGCGACCCTGCAGCTCCTTCTTCAGCTCGAGATAATTCTCGATGATGCCGTTGTGGACGAGAACGACGCGCCCGCTCTGATCGCGGTGCGGGTGCGCGTTCTCTTCGGTCGGGCGGCCGTGCGTCGCCCAGCGCGTGTGGCCGATGCCGTATCCACCAGTAAGTGGAGCCTCACGCAAGGCGTTCTCGAGGTTGGCCAGCTTACCGGCGCTGCGCCGCACCTCGATGCCGTCGCGTCCGACGACCGCGATGCCGGCCGAGTCGTAGCCGCGGTATTCGAGCCGCCGAAGTCCGTCGAGGACCACCGGGACGACCTCCTGCTCGCCGACGTAGCCGATGATCCCGCACATGGTGTATCCCCTTACTCGCTGCCGCGCCGCCGCCGGGCCCAGCCGTCCTTGTTCTCCTGACGGCTGCGCGCGATGCCGAGGCTCTCGTCAGGAACGCTCTGTGTGATCGACGAACCGGCCGCGACGAACGCGCCGCGCCCGATCGAGACCGGTGCCACGAGCTGCGAATCGCTGCCGATGAACGCGCCGTCACCGATGATGGTCTGGTTCTTCCGCACGCCGTCGTAGTTGCAGGTGATGACGCCGGCCCCGACGTTCACGTCGGCGCCAATGGTCGCGTCGCCGAGATACGTCAGGTGACTCGCCTTCGAGCCCTTGCCGAGCGATGTCTTCTTCAGCTCGACGTAGTTGCCGACCCGCGCGTCCTCGCCCACGTCACTGCCCGGGCGAATGTGCGCGAACGGCCCGAGCTGGGCGTGGGCACGGATGTGCGATTCGCTGACCACGCAGTAGTTGAGGATCACGACGTGATCCTCGAGCGTCGCGTCGACCAGCCGCGTGCCGGCGTGGATCTCGCACGCCGCGCCGACCCTGGTGCGGCCTTCGAGGTACACGTTCGGATGGAGCACGGTGTCGTGACCCACTTCGACATCCGGACCCACGTACGTGGTCGCCGGGTCGATGATCGTCACCCCGGCCGACATCAGTTCTTCGCACTTGGTCTGTCGCATCATGGCGCTGGCCTCGGCCAGTTCGGTCTGGCTGTTGATGCCGCGGATCTCGTGCGGCACCTTGGCGGTGATGGCGTCGATCTCGTGACCGAGCCGCCGGAATGTCGCGGCGAGTTCGCCGACGGTTCGTTCGCGCTCGACGCTCTCCCACCCGAATGTCGCGAGCGCGTCGCGCAGGAGGGCAGGGGCACAGGCGAAGACACCGCTCGTGCACTCGCGGATGGCGCGCTGCTGCCGCGACGCATCTTTCTCACCGACCAGGCCGATGACCTCGCCGGCGTCACTGCGCAGGACGCGCATCAGCCCGTACGGCCGGTCGGCCACTGCCGCGACAACGGTCATCGCGCTCGTGGCCGTCTGCCGATGGTCGACCAGCGCGCGCAGCGTCGCGGGCTGCAGCATCGGGACGTCGGCGGGGAAGACCACGACGACGCCGTCCGGGTCGGTCAGGGACGATTCGACCGCCGTCAACGCATGGACCGGGCCGAGCAGGGGCTCGCGCGTGACGATGCGAACGTCGCGGTCGCGCACGAGCGTCGAGACGGCGTCGGCGGAGTGGCCGAGGACGACGGTGGTCTGGGCGGGCGAGAGCTGACCCGCGGTGTGGAGGACCCATTCGAGCAGGGGGCGTCCGGCCAGGGGCAGCAGCACCTTGGGTCGGTCCGTGCCCATCCGCCGGCCGCGTCCTCCGGCAAGGATGACGACATGCACCCCGCTCACTCGTCGCCCTCCGCCCGAGCCTTGCGCCGCTCGACGGCGTCGAAGACGTCGCGCGTGCGGACGTGGAACAGTCGCGCGACCTGACTCATCGCTGCGCGCCGCTCCAGGCCAATATTGGTCATACGGTCGAATTCCTCCAGCAGCCGTGGCTCGCCGACATCTTCGTGGAGAGTCTCGAGGGGCGCTGGCTCGAGGATGCAGGTGAATTCGCCCACTGGATTCCTGATACTTTCCCGCTGGACCACGTCTGCCAGTGGACCGCGAATCAGTTCCTCGTGCTTCTTGGTGATCTCCCGGCACACAGAGACAACTCGCTGTGTTCCAACGACTTCTGAGAGAATGTCCAGCGTCTGGGCGATTCGGTGCGGGGCTTCGAAGAACACCACGGGGTGCCGGTACGCGCCTGCCTCCTCGCACCAGCGGTGTCGTGGGCCCTTCTTTACTGGTGGAAACCCTA
>DATJTM010000001.1:0-13370 GCA_035503395.1 Luteitalea sp. | reverse complement strand
GCTACTCCGGCTCGGTGTTCTTCCAGACGTTCCCGGCCTGCACGCACCCCGAAGGTCACGCGTGATCGACGCGACGCACATGTCCATCCAGAACGATCCCGCCGGCAAGACCTTCGACGTCGTCATCGTCGGCTCCGGCGCCTCCGGCGGCTGGGCCGCCAAGCGCCTCACCGAAGCAGGCCTGCGCGTGGCCGTGCTCGAAGCCGGCCGGGCGCTGACCGACGCCGACTACAAGGAGCACGTGCAGCCGTATCAGTTGCCGTATCGCGGCCGCACGAAGGCGCCACTCGAGAAGAAGCAGCCGGTGCAGTCCGGTTCGTACGCGGTCCGGGAGTGGAACGCCGACTGGTACGTGAACGACATCGAGGAACCCTACCTCGACGAGTCCGACCCCAAGTTTCTCTGGGTCCGTCCGCGTATCGTCGGTGGCCGCATGAACATCTGGGGCCGCGGCTGCCTGCGCATGAGCGACATCGACTTCAAGGCGGCGTCGCACGACGGCCAGGGCGTCGACTGGCCGATCACGTACGCCGAGTTGAAGCCGTACTACGACCTCGTCGAGGAATACGTCGGCGTGTCGGGCATCAAGGAAGGGCTCGCGCAATATCCGGACGGGCCGTTCCAGCCGCCGATGGGCCTCACGTGCAACGAGGTGGCGGTGCGCACGCGCGTCAAGAAGGCGTTCGGCTACACCGTCACCCAGGGGCGGACCGCCAATCTCACCAAGGCGATCAACGGTCGCCAGCCGTGCCACTTCTGCGGGCCCTGCGAGCACGGGTGCGTCACGCACTCGTACTTCAGTTCCGCCTTCACGACGATGAAGGATGCGCTGGCGAGCGGCCGTTGCACGCTGGTCACCGGGGCGATGGCCTACAAGGTCCTGATGGACCCGCAGACGCGCAAGGCCCGCGGCGTGCTCTACATCGATCGCGCCACCCGCCAGCCACGCGAGATCTTCGGCAAGGTCGTCGCCCTCTGTGCGCAGACGCTCGAGTCGGTGCGGATGCTCTTCAACTCCGCGAACTCGCAGGACGAGAACGGGCTGGCCAACTCCAGCGGCGTGCTCGGTAAGTATCTGATGACGCATTTCGCCGGCGCGGGCGCGTCTGGCGAAGTGAGCGACCTGCTCGAGACGCCGTCGATGAACGGCCCCAACCGGCCGTGCGGCCTGCTCACACCGCGCTTCCGCAACCTGCCCGGCGGGCCGGCGACGCCCGGCTTCGTGCGCGGGTACGGGTTGAGCACCTACGTCGGCGCCGGCATCAACTTCTCGGCGCCAGGCATCGGCGATGCGTACAAACGGTCGTTGCTGCAGGAGCGACCGGTCAGCGTCAACTTCTCGGGCTTCGGCGAATGCCTGCCGTACGCCGACAACACGGTCACCGTCGACAAGAACACACTCGACGCCTTCGGCATCCCGGTCGTGAAGATTCGGCTGTCGCCGAGGGAGAACGAGCGGGCCCTGCATCGCGACATGGCCACGCATGCCGCCGAGATGCTCGACCGCATCGGCGCGAAGAACATCCGTCAGGCGCACGCCATGCGCGGCCAAGCGCACGAGGTCGGTGCGGCGCGCATGGGCACCGATCCGAAGACGTCGGTACTGACGCCATTCCTGCAGACGCACGACGTCAAGAACCTGTTCGTGATGGACGGGTCGAGCTTCCCGTCGAGCGCCTGGCAGAACCCGACGCTGACGATCATGGCGCTGGCCGTGCGCTCGACCGACTACATGCTCGAGCAACTGCGCGCCAACAGCCTGTAGTCGCAGCCGACACCCGCAGCGGGGACGTCGCCTCGGACGTCCCCGCACACCCTACACAATCTGCGGCACGTTCCCGCCCGGTTCCGAGGGTGGGTCCTGAATCGGCACCGGCGCCGGCTCGGTCGGCGGCGTCGCCGGCACGTCGTTGTCGTCATCGTCCGGAGGCGGTGGCGGCGGTTCCTGCGGCGTCGGCGGCTCGTCGGGCACCCCGGTCGCCAGCACCTCCTCGGACGTCATCGGGGTCGTTCCCAGCGGATCGGCATCATCTCGTCGCGTATCCATGCCTTCAGGTATTCAGGAGTCATGCCGGGTCGGGGTGCCGGGTACCGGGTACCGGGTACCGGAGGCACGGCAGTGACCGGCCGGCTCGGCGAGCCGGCCCTACCGAGTTGGGCCTTGAACCATCGACATCGGCCCTGGGCCTTGGGCCCTGGGCCTTGGGCCTTGGCAACAGTCCTCGAGATCTCCGCGCCCTTCCGAACTCGCCTTCTGACTTTGAACTTCTGACTTCTGACTTTGTTGGCCGGTTCCCGAACCGAGGGCCGCGTTGGGACAACGGGCCCTACCTCTGAGTGGGGCCGGTTCCCGGTACCCGGTACCCGATACCCGGTTCCCGTTTCCCGTGCGTCGTCCGTCGCTTCAAGTATTTCCCCGCCTGACCGATTGTTCGACTGCGGAGGCTCCCCAGCTTTCCGGTGTTCGAGCGCACGTGATTCACAAGAATTCATTCCTGGCTTTCGGTTCGGCTCTTCTCCTCTCGGCGTCGGCCGCATCGGCTGACCCTATCTCGCTGGTCAATGGCTTCAACGTCATGGTCCGGCAGGACATGACGCTCAAGGCCGACGTCGGCGGGCGGGTCGCCGTCGGTGGCAATGCGACCTTCAACGGCTTCGCGGTCGGCAGCGGCGACAACGCCAACAACGGTGCTGCCCTGGCAGCCAATCCCTCACGAATCGATCTCGTGGTTGGTGGCCATGCGGCACTGACCAATGGGTCGGTCAACAAAGGCAGCGCCCAGGCGGGCACAGCCACGACGCACAGCGTTGGATTCCACACGGCCGGCTCGTCGCTCACGACCGGTGGGACGCCGTCGGTCGATTTCGCGTCGACCTTCATGGATCTCTCGTCGTTGTCCGTCGATCTGTTTGACCTGGCTGGCAACGGCACGGCGGTCAATCAGTGGGGCGGCTTGAACCTGACCGGCACCGACGCGACCCTCAACGTCTTCACGTTGACGACAGGCATGCTGTCCGGCCTCAATGCGGTGAACATCACCGTGCCTACGACCTCCACGGTGTTGTTCAACGTCGCGGGATCGTCGCTGACGATGCAGTACCTGGGCATGAACGTGAACGGTCAGCAGGACAACGCGATGTCCAGCCAGATGCTCTGGAACTTCATGGACATGTCGCAGCTGACGCTCAACGGCCTCGGCTGGCGCGGGTCGATTCTGGCGCCGCTCGCCACCGTGAACTTCGCCAACGGCAACATCAACGGGCAGGTGATGGTGAACAACCTCTACACCGACTGGGGCGGCGAGTATCACAACCACGCCTTCACCGGCGATCTGCCCGTCGACGACGTGACGCCTCCCACGGAACCCAGCTCGGTGCCCGAGCCAGCCGGACTGGCAGCAGTCGGCGTTGCGGCGATGCTGATGGCCCGCCGCCTGAAGCGGAAGAACGTCGCCCAGTAGCCCGCACGCCAGGGCCAATCCGTAGCCGACCGACCAGCAGTTCGTAGCTGCATCGCCCCACCCGCAGCCGCATCGCGCCACCCGTAGCCGACCGACTTCCGCCTTCGCCAAGGCTACGGCGGACAAGTCGTCGGTCGGTTCCACATCGCCCCCTCGCGGATACACTGCAGCGCATGCGTGCCCTGCTGCTGCTCGCGCTGACCCTGTTCGTCCAGGCGCCAGCGATCTCTCCGATCCAGGATGGCGACGCGCATGGCGATCCGCCGTTCCTGCTCGAAGAGGGGTGGGAGCTCCTCCTCGACGGCACGTCACTGAGCGGCTGGCAGGCCTGCGATCCGAAGGCCGCCCACGACTGGAAGGCCGTGCGGGCGATTCGCTACGAGCGTATCCTCGGCCCGACCCAGCTCTCTGGACGCGGCGCCGGCGGTGGCGTCATCCTGAACGGCAACGGCAGGACCGCCAACCTCTGTACGACGCGCGCGTTCGGCGACGTCGAGATCTACGCCGAGTTCATGCTCGCGAAGGGCTCGAACTCCGGCGTGTATCTGCAGGGTCTGTACGAAATGCAGATTCTCGACAGCTGGGGCACCACCGAGCCGATGTCCTCGTCGGACCTCGGGGGCATCTACCACCAGTGGATCGACAACAGGGGCGTCGGCGGATCGGCGCCGCGCGTCAACGCGTCGCGTCGTCCAGGTGAGTGGCAGTCGTACCAGGGGTGGTTCCGCGCGCCGCGGTTCGATGCCGCGGGCAAGAAGACTGAACCCGCGCGATTCCTGAGGGTGCTGCTGAACGGCCAGCTTGTGCAGCAGGACGTCGACGTCGCCGGACCGACACGCGCCGCGCTCGATCATGCGGAAGGCCCGTCGTTCCCGTTGATGCTGCAGGGCGACCACGGCCCCGTCGCCTTCCGCAACATCCACGTCCGCTCCCTGCGCCCCCTCGTCGTGCGTTGAAGAGGATGCATTTCATAGGCAGGGCCCGTTGTCCCAACGCGGCCCTCGGGGTCGGCCGGGCTGGGACAGCCGGCCCTACCTTCTGAGCCTCGTAGCCGTCGAACTTCAGTTCGACGGTTGATACCACGGCGTCGTGGCCGGGTCGGGATCCGGCAACAGCAGGATGACCAGCATCAACGCGAACACCGCCGCGCCCGCCCACTTCTTCTTCGAGAACCTGGCGTTGCGCTGTGCCTCCGGAATCGTCTGCTCGGCGTCAGCGCGGCAGTACGTCGGCCGGTAACCCCGTGACCGGACGAATGGCCACGTCGCGGAAGAACACCTCCGCCGCTTCCGACTGCAGCTGTATCTTGCCGCGCGTCAGCGGTCTCTCGTCATCGCCGACCTTGTGGCGCAGGCCGCCGAGCGCGACCTGCGTCTGTCCGTTGACGACATGCGCGCTGCTCTGCCCGAAGCAATACAGATCGCACGTGTTCCACTCGCCGCGCGGGCGTTCGACGTTCGCCGCCTTGATCACGCGTCGGGTCGTGCCCACGACCGTGCTCACCGCCGGCGCGTATCGCAGATCACTCTTCGGATTCGTCGGGTCGACGACGGTCGCATGCGCGTCGACGATGACGCCGGCGAGGCTGTAGAAGTCGCCGACGTCGCCCTCCTGGATCTGGAACTCGAAGGACCGCATCCAGAAGCCGTAGCTGGCGCCGTGTGGTCCGACCGAGTGGTAGCAACACCCGGTGTCGCGCGGCTGCTCGGGCCGCGGCGGCCAGCGCGTGTCGCCCCACTTGAACTGGAAGCGCAGGTGATAGTTCTCGTACTCGGCCCGCGTGATCAGCGCGCCGTAGACCTCGCCCGAGATGCGAATCGCCGGCGCGCCGTCGACGGTCACGACGGAGAACACACGGCGCGGGTCACGATTCACACCGACGACCTCCGTGTACGTCCCGTCGGCATTGCGCGCCAGGCCAGGCACGTCGGTCGACGGATGCGGCTTGCCGAGAAACGTGTCCCAGCCCGCAAGGTCACGTCCAGTGAAGAGCGGCGTCCACTCCGTACTCTGCGGAAGGGAGGGCCCGTTGCCACGCGCGCCCATCGCCTGCGCCGAGAGCGGCGCGAGCGAGGCAAGCAGTGGCGTCGCCATCATCTGGCCGGCCGTCCGTCGAGGAATCCCGTTGTTCGCGCCGGCACTCATCTACCGGATCACCTTCCACCGCCGCAGCCACTCGCCGAGCGCCTGCAGGTGGTCGACGTGGTCGGGCGCCGAGTTGCCGGCGAATCCGAGCACCTGGAAGCCGCCGCGTCCGGCCTCGCTTAACTGCTGCATCCCGATCGGTCCAGGCTTGAGCACAGGACGGCGCTCGAGGCGCAGCGACGCGAGCAGCGCGTCGGCCGTCTCGCTCGTGCTCGCGTACGTGCCCGGATACACCTCGGAGTGCGTCACCCAGAAGCGAGTGTGACCGGACAGCGCGGCACTCGCCAGCCGCGTGAACGCATCGAGATCGGAGACGTTGACCGCGGGATCTTTGCCGCGCGGTGCCGCCGGGTCGCCGGTGACGACGTACGACGCGTGCAGGCCGTCGAGCAGGACGACCGCATTCACGCGCTTGGCGGCGTCCTGATTCGCGAGGACGGCGCGGGTGGCGCCGTACCCCGCGCTCCACGACGTCAGCGTGACGCTCGACCACGTGGGGCGCTGACCGGTCAGGCGACCGACGGCGTCGGCCGCCTCGTCGAGCAATGTCGTGAATCGGGCGGGGTCAGCGAAGGGCGCCGCGTAGCGGCTGGAGCCGGCGCCGAGGTTGATGGTGACGAGCGCCGCCTGGGGCGCCGCCTTCGCGACGTGCTGTTCGATCAGCCACGACGCCCCATGGAAGTGCACGAGCAGCGGCATCGTCGGCCGTTTGCGCCGGACGGCGGCCTTCGGCACGAACAGCTCGCCGAGCGACAACGTCTCGCGTTCGCCGTCCGGACGCGACTCCGCCAGCCGCGGGTGCGGCCGCGTCGTGTCCGACATCGGCGACGGATTCTGCGCCTGCTGCCCCCGCGCCATCGTCAACGACGGCGTGAGCACCAGCAGAAATGTCAGCAGCAGGTAGCGAGACGAGTGCATCGTCCAGTTGTCGTACGTAGCCGTCGACCTTCAGGTCGACGGTCAGCTTGGTCCACGTGTAGCCGTCGGCCTTCCGCCTTCGCCAAGGCTCCGGCGGACAGGTTGGCCGACGGTCGACCTGATCGAGGTGTAGCCGTCGGACTTTGTCCGACGGTGACAAGAGCTGTTCGAAGGCCGACGGTGACCGCCTGGCCTACTTCATCGAATGGAGACCGAACATGTTTCCTTCAGTGTCGACGCCGAGCACGATGAAGCCGTACTGCCCGATCGACATCTTCTCGCGGTGCAGCTTGCCACCGGCATCGGCGATGCGGGCGCCTTCGACGGCGCAGTCGTCGCACACGAAGTAGATCATCGTGCTGCCGCCAGACGGCACGCCTTCCATCTTCACGAGTGCACCGGACGCACCAGGCGCCTCCATGCTCATCGGAAACGACCACATCTCGAGGTCGGGCGTCGGCAGCTTGTCGAGCGTGGTGTCGAGCACCTTCTCGTAGAACGCGCGGGCGCGCGGCATGTCCTGGACGTAGATCTCGAACCAGCCAACCGGATTCGGACGAGCCATCTGAAGTTCCCCCTGGAAAAGTGCAGGCAGTCTACCAAGGCCGGACGACGGCGGTTCGACGTACCTGACAGGCGAGGGACGAACCGGTGCTCAGTGCGCGGCAGGCTGGCCGACGAACAGCCCCCACGGACGATCGTCGGGCGCCGAAAACTGACCGCCCGCCGTCGACATGGCCGGCTCGCGACCGAACGCCCCGGCCTTTGCGTCGAACCAGCGGACCGGCAGGCCGGCAGGGGCCGACGGAATGGTGATGGCGCCGCCACGCGGAAGGTACGCCACATAGAGCTTTCCCGGCTTCGCGAGCAGTGGCGCCTGCGGCTCCGCGAGGTCCCAGCGCCGCTCGATGTCGGTCGAGTCGTAGCCGCGGAACGCACGCGAGATGGCGCCAACGTACTGGCCGCCCTCGAGATCGAGCGCATCGCGCCACGACAGCGGCGCGTCGGTCCAGTCCGGCCAGCCGGGTTCGTCGCGCGAGACCTTCCACTGCCACACACTCACCGCCCCATACGCCACGCCCATCGTGCCGCCGTGCATCAACTGATTCCAGGCATCGTCGCCCTGCCACCAGCCGAGGCCATGCCTGCCCTGCCCCATCGCTTCGTAGGTGGATTCGCCGTCCATCACGGCCTTCACCGGCGTCACGTCGTACATCCGCTGCACCTTGTGGAACAGGCTCTTGCCATCGTGCCCGGTCTGCGCCCACTGGAAGTCGAGCCACGGCTCGCCCTGATGTGACTTATTCCCATGGAAGCAGCAGTCGCTGCCAGTCTTGGCCCAGTCAGCCATGTAGTCGTCGTACGGGCTGTAGTGCAGGCCGGTCGGCTGCCGGTACGCGTCCCATCGCTCAATGGCTTCGCCAGCCGGCTTGATGCTCGGCGCCAGCCCGTTGCTGTCCAGGCTCACCAGCCAGAACGCCGGCATGCTGCCGTAACGGGCGACGAGATAGCGAGAGAACCGGACGTACTCGTCGGGCGCGAGTGCCGGACCGACCGGCCTTTCCCCCTTCCACCCGTAGCCGTGCGCAGCCGGCGCATACAGCGGCACGAGCCCATGGTCGACGAGCACGTCGACGAGGCCATCGAGTTCCTGGAAATACGACGGCTGCAGCTTTCGCATGTGGCCGTCGGGGATGTCGGTGAACGCGCGCCTGAAGCCGAGCGGCGTATCACGTGCGTCGGGGCCGTTGGCGAACTTGTCACCCTGCACTGCGATCAGGAACGTCGTGTTGAAGCCCTTCGCCTGACGATCGCGCGCGTACGTCTTCACCTGCTCCCGCGTCGCGCGATACGGAATCGACCAGGCCGTGTCGGCGACGACGAGGAACGGCGTGCCGTCGGCATGCACCACGTTGCGCTTGCCGGGTGACATGCGCAGCAGGCCGTGACGCAACAAGGTGTTGCTGCCGGTGTAGGGCGACGAACGCAGCGCGCCCGTGCGGCCGGCCAGGCCGTTGTCGTTCACCGACGCTTCGGTGCGCCACGTCCAGCGCTGATTGGCATCGGGCGGCGCGAAGCGGACCTTCCACGACGTGCCGCCGTCCCAGAACGCGGGTCGCACGAGCCGCTGGCCGCTGTCGCTCTCGAAGCGCACCGTCACCTCCACGTCGGTGTAGGGGTTCGGGTACACCTTCTCGGACGTCAGCGTGATCTCGTGCGTCGTCCACTGCTCCACCACCGGGTCGTCGGACGCAGCGGGCCGGCACCCGACCGCGGACGCCAGGAGGACGAGCACCGCGCAGCGGGCGGACATGCGGCGTGCCAATCGCATACGTCAGCGTACTCCCGCCGGTGGCGATGGGCGTCATGACTCATTGAGGCCACGGCGAGTACACTGCCGCCAACGGACAGCCATGAGACACACACGCATCGCCCTTGCCGGCCTCGCGCTCACGCTCGCCTGCGCGATTCCCTCACGCGCTCAGCAGGCCCACATCAACCTCGACTGGGCGCCGCAGCGCAGCGGCGGCAGCCTGGTGCCGTTCGGCGCCAACGTCATCTCGCCGGAAGTGGACGACCAGCGCCGCGTGACGTTCCGCCTCAAGGCGCCGCGTGCGCAGGAAGTGGTGCTCTCGGCTGGAACGATCGCCGCCGCGCTCGACCGTAAGGAGAACAGCTGGCCGTTCACCAAGAGTGCCGACGGCATCTGGACGTTGACGATCGGACCCGTGCCGCAGAACCTGTACGTCTACAAGTTGATCGTCGACGGCGTGTCGGTGGTGGACCCGAACAACACGCTCGGCAACTTCGGGAACCAGCCGGGATATAGCACGCTCGTCGTGCACGGCGACGGTGCGGCCTACTACGACGCCAGGCCGGTTCCACACGGCGCGATCACCCGCCACGTCTATCGGTCGAAGGTCACCGACGGCGAGCGCGAGATCTACGTCTACACGCCGCCGGGCTACGACCGCAGCAAGACGTATCCGGTTCTGTACCTGCTCGGTGGCAGCGGCGAGATCGCCTCAGGCTGGTGGCTGGATGGGCGCGCCGGCTACATCGCCGACAACCTGATCGCCGACGGTAAGGCGGTGCCGATGATCATCGCGATGCCGAACAACCAGGTCGTGCATCGCACCGACCCGCAGCACGCCGAAAAGACGTTCGCGGTCTTCGATCGCGAGCTGCGCGGCGAGATCATGCCGCTCGTCGAGTCGCAGTGCAAGACGCGCACCGACCGCCGCGGACGCGCTATCGCAGGGCTCTCGATGGGTGGCCGTCATGCGCAGTTGGTCGGCTTCAAGGCGCTCGATCTCTTCTCGTCGTTCGGCATCCTGAGCGCCGGCGACCCTGCGTCGGAGACCTCGACGCCGGAGTTCCTGAAGGACGCCTCGGCGACCAACGGCAAGGTGGACTACCTGCTCGTCGGCCTCGGCACGCACGAGAACCTGCCCGACAACCGCAGCGTCGTCTTCCACCAGATCCTGCAGAAGCACGGCATCACCCACGACTACGCCGTCGGCGGCCACGGCGCCCACGACTGGGCCACGTGGCGCTGGCTGCTGCACGAACGCCTCCTCCCGAACCTGTTCCGAACGAAGTAGGCGCCATTACAATCCTCGCCATGACTGACCTCCGCGATCGCGTCGTCCTCATCACCGGCGCGTCCACCGGCATCGGCGCGGCCGCTGCCCTGGCCTTTGCGAAAGCCGGCAGCAAGCTGGCGATCCACTACAACGCGAGCGCCGCCGAAGCACAGAAGGTGGCAGCCGACGTCCAGGCGCTCGGCGCCGAGGCCCTGCTCACGCAAGGCGACCTCTCCGACGCCACCGTCGTCCCTCGCATCGTCGACGAGACGATGAAGCGATACGGCCGCATCGACGTCCTCATCAACAATGCGGGTGGCATGCTCGGACGCCGCCCCATCGCGGAGTACAGCCAGGAGCACCTGCAGGCGGTGCTCGACCTGAACGTCACGCAGGTCGTCATGTTCGTGCACGCGGTCGTGCCGATCATGCGCAAGCAGGGTGGCGGTTCCATCATCAACGTCACGTCGATTGCGGCGCGCACGGGTGGCGCTGGCGGCGCTGTGCTCTACGGCGGCGCCAAGGGCTTCATCTCGACGGTCACGCACGGCTGGGCGCGCGAACTCGCGGCCGAGAACATCCGCGTCAACGCGGTCTCACCGGGGGTGGTGACGACGCCGTTCCACGACCGTTACTCGACGCCACAGCAGCTCGAGACGATGCGGGGTTCGATCCCGATGGGCCGCCTGGGCACTCCGGATGAGTGCACCGGCACGTTCCTGTATCTCGCGTCCGACGAATTGTCGGGTTACATCACCGGCCAGGTCGTCGAAGTCAACGGCGGCCAGTACATGCCGTAAGCCAAATCCCCCCGTTGACGTAGGCGTCGAGCTTCAGCTCGACGCTCAGTGCTGCTGTTTTGAATGCCGTGTCCGTTCGTGAAGGTAGGGGCGCCTCCCCGAGGCGCCCTTCTAGGTAGGGCCGGCTCGCCGAGCCGGCCGACGATGATCGGCTCCTCGCCTCACCGCACATTCAACGTCGCGCCGACGACGCTCATCGTCTCGCGCTGACGCTTCTCGACGACCGCCTGCGCCGCCCTGACTGCCGCCAGCGACTGCTCGCGATTGGTCAGCATCCGCATCACCGCCTCCGGGATGCGCGCGTGCGTCGCTGGATCGTCGAGGTCGAACAACCAGTCGCCGAGGCCGATGTCCCGCCACATCATGCCCTTGCTGGTCTGCTCCTCGAACCGACACACGATGGCGGGCACGCCGTTGCCGACGCACATGATCGGCGAGTGCATCTCGAGCCCGAACAGGCCGGCAGAGCGCTTGTAGGTGCTCAGCGCTTCATCGGTCAGCCAGAACGTCGGTCGCCACACCACACGCGCCGCGACGTCGGCCGGCAGCTTGTCGAGCACCCACGTCTTGCCGACCGCCATCTGGCTCATGTCTTCCGGGCAGAGCAGCACCTTCAGCCCAGTTTCGCGCACCACGCGCGTGATCGCAGCGCGCAGCGGCGCATGGTCGCGGTCGGCCATCTCCTCGTTGCGGGCCGCCCGTCGTTTCTGCTCGTCCTTCATTGCCGTGTTGCGGATCAGCCAGTACGGCGTGTAGCGCAGGCGTGGGATCGCGCACGCGAAACGGCCTGCTTCCAGGCCGTTGGCGCGAAGGAAAGCGTCAGCCTTCGTGTCGTCACGAAGGTCACAGCCGAATGCGGCGTCCGGTCCGAACTCCATGACCGGCGCCTTCACGCCTTGCCGTCTGCCGACGTCCAACGACACCGAATCCCGGAAGAACACGAACGCCGCGCGCGACAGCAATCCCTCGTCGTCGCCGGACAGGAACGACCCGTGCGTGATGCCGTACACGCCGTAGGGCTTCTTCGTCGTGTCGAGGAAGGCGCGGACGTCGCGGGCGGCCACGAGCGACGCGCCCGAGCCGTGCAGCAGCATGTCGCACCACGCGATCGCGTCGGCAAGCTCCGGCGTCGAGGCCTTGCCGTCGTCGCCGATCGTCCCCTTGACGATGACGAGGCCCGGGAAGCGACGATGCTCCATCGCGATCACGTCGGGGCTGATGTCCGCCGACGCCCAGAGCCGCACCTCCGCATCAGGGAGATGTCGTTCCAGGAGCGTGAGCAGACCCGGCGTGTGCGCGATGTCGCCAATGTTCACGACCTGCCACGACGACCGCACCAGGATGCGCGGCCGACGACGCTGCGCCGACGGCAGCGCCCCGAGAACCGCCGCCGCAACCGTCTGCTGAATCAACGAACGTCGACTGATCATTCCCCGTCTCGTAGGCGTCGAGCTTTCCTGTCTCGCCGTAGCCTTGGCGGAGGCGGAAGCTCGACGCTCAGTGACCCAATGTCAATCGTGAGGGTAGGCTGCACTCTTACCGCTTGCTGGCCGTCACCGGGGCAGGCTCCGTCGTCGCCTCCGCGGGCTTCTTCTTCGGCGACGGCTTCCTCTGCTCGAGATGCGTATCCATCTTCAGCAGCGGCACCCCGTCGGTCCACCACGCAGGTGCTGGCGCATCGCGCAGGAAGTGATCGAAGAACTCGCGCATCCGCACCGTGTAGTCGAATCGATTGGCGGCCTTCACGAGGTTGTGGTTCTCGCCGACGTACTCGAGCATCACGACCGGCTTCCCCATCCGCCGCAGCGTGTTGTAGTACTCGACGCCCTGCGTGAAGTCGACGGCGCCGTCCTGGTCGTTGTGCATCAGCACGAGCGGCGTCTTCACCTTCGTCGCGTGCGCGATCGGCGAGTTGCGCACGTAGGCGTCCCAGTTGTCCCAGTAGCCGCCGGCGAAGCGGCCCTGGCTGCTCTCGAAGATCGCCATGTTGCCGCCGCCGGAGTTGCGGTACACGAGGCTGTACATGCTGATCATGTTGGTCAGCGGCGCCCCGGCGATGGCGGCCTTGAAGGCGTTGGTCTGCGTGACAAGGAATGACGTCTGATACCCGCCCCATGAATGGCCCTGCAGCCCCACGCGCGTGGCGTCCACCACACCGGTGGCGACCGCCGCCTTCAACGCCGGCAGCACGCTCCACACTGCCGACATGCCCGGATCGTTGACTGTGTAGGTGATGTCGGGCATCAGCACCGCGTAGCCCTGGCTGGTGTAGACGGAGCGGTTGAAGCCGTACACGGTCGGCTGCACGAAGCGGTGCGTCGCGTCCGACAGCCGTTCGTAGATATAGACGATGGTCGGGTACGACTTGCCGGGCTGGTAGCCAGCGGGCAGGAACAGGCTGCCCTGCAGCTTCTTGCCCTTCTTCCCCTTCGGGGCGTCGCTCGTGTAGTCCACCAGGC